>DATHJP010000029.1:0-3038 GCA_035489695.1 Terriglobales bacterium | reverse complement strand
AACGGCCGATGCGACAAACGAAGCTATCCGCCGCAACAATGAGAAACCTGCACTGAAGCGAAATCCTTCCGCAAACAGCAGCCAACTTGGATTGAGTTGCTCCACTTCAATTCTGCCCGATATTTTCTCCAACCAAGAAGTCGCCTCTTCGATCTTCACCCCTTGCAGTCGGAGCTTCAGCAACTCGTTGCCTGGAAAAGTTCCCCGGCGGTCTGGCATGGCGACAATCACTCGATGGATTTCCCCGGGACCTGCCAACTCCATCAGGTGAGATGCAATCGATTCGCGGGTCACCGCGCCTTCCAGATTGCCGCTCCAGCCGGCAACTTCAACTCCCAACTCCGAGCGCGTTCTCAAGCCATTCACCAGCCGCTGCGCCCTTTCGCCCGTGCCCAGCACATATACCCGTTCCTTCAAGTATGGTCGCTGCGCCAGCCAGGCATACGCACCACGCCAGAGGAACAGGGAAAAGGTCAGAATGATTAATCCGATCAGCGAAGATCCGTGGCCCGGCAGCGAACGCGGGAATATGAATCCCACTGCTGCCAGCGCTAGCGCCACCAGTCCGAGCACCAGCAGTAAACGAAAAACCTGTTCCCATTTCGCGTTGAAGCTGGAAGGGTCGTACAAATCGAACCAATGCGAAAACAGCAAGACCACCGCGGTTACCATCAGGATTTTGTAATAGCCGTGCTCGAAGTTGAGCACCAGGTAACTGTCCTCGCGGAATTGCAGCATTGTCCCCAGGAGAAACGAAGTCCAGACAATCAGAGCCTCGCCTGCCAGCAGGATCAGCGTGCGGATCGGATAATAGACATTGAAGAGGCGGATCACGCTTTACCTCTGGCTTGCACTCTTTGTGCCGGGACGCCCGTAGGCTCCGTAGTAGTACTGGTTATAAGGCTGCGATCCGGCTTCGATGCCATTCAGCACTACCCCAATCAAGTGCTTGTCCTTAAACTCCTGCCGGGCTTTCCGGGCAATGTCAGACGGGGTCGCGTTGGAGCGCACTACCATCACCACTCCATCGCAATAATTTGCCAACAGTCCCGCGTCGGATACTGGAACTGCAGGCGGCGAATCGATAATGATCCAGTCAAACAACGGCTCCACGCGATTGAGCAGAATTTTCAAACGCCCATTTGCGACTAACTCCGCGGGACTCGACACCGAACGCCCGGAAGGAATGAAAAATAAGTTTTCCATCGCTCCCCGCTGCATAACTCCGAACTCATCGTTTTCACCCAGCAAATATTCCGAAAGCCCGGGCGTAGCCGACGTTCCCAGGGCATGGTGCAAGCGCGCGCCGCGCAGGTCGGCATCAATCAGCAATGCCCGGCGTCCATGCTGACGCACCATCACCTGAGCCAGATTGGCCGCCACAAACGATTTGCCTTCCTTTGGCAATGCACTTGTGATCAGCACCTTTTTCAGCGCGATCTTTTCCCGCATTTGATAAAGGCGGGAACGCAAAGTGCGGAACTCCTCTGTGCCGTATCCCTGTTCCTCCGCATTGAAGAACAGCATGGTCTTTGTATCTGGCGCCCAATTGTGCTGCGGGCAACGAGCCAGCAACGTGTCGAATGTAAATTGCGAGGCAAAGGAAGGCACCGTCGACGCCACTCCCGTAGGAGCACTTTCCACGACTGGCGCCTTCATAGAGGGATCTGTAACTGTAACCTCCGCATTTTGCTGTAAAGGGGCGTGACCTCCCTGGGACGCGGCCCGTTGTTCTTCCGCCCGCTTCAGTGCTTCGTGAATTCGGCTCATATTTTCCTTTCCTTGGGGAGGTCTTGTTCTGAATCGCGCAGCCGGTCAGCCAAAGTAGCTAACGTCCGCAAAGCTTCCACCACGTCAAATTTTCCATTTGAATTTGTTTGCGCGGGCGCAGTCATTACCGCTGCGGCATTGTTGTCGCCAAGATCGAAATCCCGGGCAACCGCCTCCACCACTGTCGGCAAAATCAGTTTTTGCTGATCCACAAATGCGCTCACCAGACAATGTTCACAGATCAGGTTGACAACTCGCGGAATCCCACTCGAATAACGATGAATGGTTACCAGCGCTTCAGTATCAAATATCGGCTGTCCATTCGATCCCGCAATCCGTAACCTTTGCGCCACATACGCCTTAGTCTCCTCCAGCGAAAGAGGATGCGTCTTGGCCCGGAGCGTCAGCCGTTGCCGCAACTGCCGCAATTGCGGTTGTTTCAGTTTCTGTTCCAATTCCGGCTGTCCGACCAGCACAATCTGCAACAATTTCTCAGTGAAGGTCTCCAGATTGGTCATCATGCGAATCTCTTCCAGAACTTCATCGGAAAGGTTCTGGGCTTCATCCACGATCAGCACCGCAGTTTCACCAGCCCGATACCTGTCCAGAAGCCAGTTGTACAGCCGCAGCAGGATTTGGCTTTTCGATCGCGAATCGCAAGGAATGCCGAAATCCGCCATCATGTAATCCAGAAACTGAGGCACGTTCATGCGCGAGTTGAAGATGAAGGCGGTGGCCACCTGTTGCAGCCGCAACCATTCCAACAGCTTGTTGATCAACGTGGTTTTGCCTGTTCCCACCTCGCCGGTCAGCAGGACGAATCCTTTGCGGCTTTGAATGCCATAGGTGAGACAAGCCAGCGCCTCCTCCGTGTGCCGCGTGAGAAATAGATAACGCGGGTCCGGGTTGACGTTGAACGGGTTCGCTCGTAATCCGAAGAATTCTTTGTACATTTGTCCGCTAGACCTCTACCGTTTCTTTCTTTTCTTCGGCCTCTGATTTGGCGTGTCTTCCTTGGCCATTGTTCTCCGGCGTCTCCGCCCCAATCCAGGGGATGGAGACCAGCATTGGCAGTTCCAGTACAGCAATAACATCCTGTTCCGTGCGAATGGACTTGTCACGCAATTCCAGCCACAGCGCCAGGCCCAGCCCCAATAGCAGTCCTCCGCCAACACCTCCGCCGGCAAACAGGATGCGGTTGGGGAAACTGGGTGTGTCCGCGAAATCGGCGGGATTCAACAATCGCATCTGCTCGCCCTGCTGGCGGA
>DATHJP010000028.1:0-16288 GCA_035489695.1 Terriglobales bacterium | reverse complement strand
AACGCTCATGGCATGTCCATTGCGCGGTAACCACGTATCCCTCCGGTAACCTTGTTTCGCAGGCCAACGGGGCTACACTGGCGCAAGGGACATGGCATTGGCATTCTCGCGTACCCAAATCGCTATCGCGGCAGGGGCCGGCGCACTGCTAATAGTGATCTTCTTTGGCTATCTGATGTGGTTGAACAATCAAGGCCCAGTGCTATCCCGATCGGAAGGCCGCGATCCGCTTTCTGGCATCCCCAATTCCATTTCACTTAATCCTCTGCGCGATCGTTCTTCAGAAAACGTTGCAGCTACGTTCATTCGCGCCATGCACGACGGGCGCTGCCAGGAACAACTTGCCGACTGGTCGAAGGACTATCGCAAGAAGTACGCGGCGTTTATCTGCGACTCGGAAGCCCAACATCCACTGCTCTCCTGGGAACTGGTGGAGTGGGAAGACACCCCGCCACTTCGTATCCTGCATTACCGAGGTAAACGCCGCAATGCCGGCGATGAAAAGGCCACGTACAAGGAACTGTTCTCCGTGACCGAGGACAACAGGAGCGGAGAATGGGTTGTGACCAAGTACGAGGCAATGTACTAGTTCGCCGTCGCAGCCGGATTTCCCGTGTTTTCATCCAATCGTGTTAAAACATTCCCCATGCCAGAGTCACGCCCTGATTCCGCCAAGGGTAGTTCTCGTAACATCTACGCCTTTGGCGCCACGTCTCTTCTGAACGACACAGCCAGCGAAATGGCTTATTGGGTGTTGCCCGCGTTTCTGGCTTCAATCGGAGCGGGTCCTGCACAACTGGGTATCATCGAAGGTATCGCTGAAAGCGTCGCTTCGTTCGCGAAACTGTTGTCCGGTTATCTTGCCGACCGTATCCCGCGGCGGAAGCCGATTGTGGTCTCCGGCTACGTAGTGGCCAACGCGGTTAAGCCGCTGCTTGCGCTGACGAGCTCGTGGCGGCAAATCCTAGCCATTCGTTTTGCTGACCGGTTCGCAAAAGGAATCCGCGGGACGGCTCGTGACGTCATGGTCGCGGAGACCACAGGCCAATCTCGGATGGGGTCTGCGTATGGCTTGATCCAGGCAATGGATTCCGCCGGCGCTATCGCGGGGCCGCTTATCGCCCTATTACTGTTGCCGCATTACGGCCTGCGCGGAGTGTTTTGGGCTGCTGGCATACCGGGCGCGTTATGCATCGTCGTAGCAGTAGTAGGAATTCGAGAAACAAAAACTGTTCGACAATCGGTAAAGGAATCGGGTCCCAATGCTTCCGTCCATGATGACGAGGTTGTGGCGAAGCAAACGCGCAACGCCCCGCATCCGACTCTTCCGGGTGGTTTCTATTTCGTACTCGCAGCCGTGACGCTGTTCTCGCTGGGCAATTCCAGTGACATGTTTTTAGTGTTGCGCGCCCAGAGCATTGGTATTCCCGTCACGCATGCGCCCCTGCTGGGATTGGTATTTAACATCACCTATACGCTGTTCTCGTGGCCGGCTGGTTCCTGGAGCGACAAATTTTCGCGGAGGGGAATTGCGGCGGCGGGATACATTGTTTTTGCTGCGGTATATCTTGTCTTTGCCATCGCACCGTCGACTTTGGCAATTTGGTTTGCCATGGCCACTTATGGCCTGTTTTATGCGCTCACCAACCCAGTGCTGAAGGCGTTGGTAGTGGAGACGGTTGCACCCGAAGTACGTGGCCGGGCGCTTGGTGTTTATTTCTTTGTGACCAGCGTCGCGGTGCTTTTAGCCAGCGTGATTACCGGTGAGGTCTGGAAGTACCATGGTGCGCGGGTTCCGTTCTATCTTTCGGCGGCGATTGCAGCAGTCTCGGCAGTTTTGTTGATGGCGTCTCGCCGCGAGCAGGTGTTCCGCGCAAATTAGAGGAAAGCATCCTGCCTGTGCGATGCGGGCTTTGGCTCCAGAAGCAGGAAAATCAGAATCTGGGCCATCAGGGCCGCGGAGCTATCGAGCAGAACGTCGTGCAAACTGCCCGTGCGTGAAGTGAGATATGTCTGATGCCATTCATCGAGGCTGGCGACCAGGGCGGTCATGAAGAAAGAAATGCTTGCCCATTGCATCGACCAGCGCGACGGACTGGCAAAAGGCAGCGTGACCCGCCAGGCGCGAAACAGCAAGACGCTAAGGCCGAAGTAGCCCACGAAGTGGCCGACTTTGCGTATGTAGTAATCCCACAACACGAAGCGGACGGGATCAACTCCGGTGAAGAAATGAAATATGGGATAAAGAATGCGACTGGTATTCGAAGCGGACAGAAGGTTGGTTGACTCGACCGCAATAAGCCCGAGCCACAAGACCGCCGCAGTCCATTCTTTCAAGAGCTGTTTTTGAGCGGGATTCAAGCCAGAGTTTTCCAGCGCCGCGCGTCACAGTCAGCGGCGGGAATGTTCCTCTCAAACGCAACGCCAGCTTCTTGGTCCAGGTTAGGATTGATACCCATGCCGGTGCTATTCCATGGCATAGTTGGGCGCTTCCCGAGTGATCATGACATCGTGCACGTGGCTCTCGCGCAGCCCTGCCATGCTGATGCGGACGAAGCGGGTTTTCTGCAGCAGCTCCGGGATTGTGGAGCAGCCACAGTAGCCCATGCCCGATTTCAGTCCGCCCACCATCTGGTGCACGATCATCGAAACCGAGCCGCGATAGGGAACTCGTCCCTCGATTCCCTCCGGCACTAGTTTCGCCATTCGATTGGATTCCTCGCCGAGAACGGGCATGGCAGTGGATGAATCTCCATCGATGTTCTGGAAGTAGCGCTCGCTCGAACCGGCCGCCATCGCGCCCAGGGAACCCATGCCGCGATAGGATTTGAACGTTCGGCCTTGGTACAGAATCAGTTCGCCGGGACTTTCGTCAGTTCCGGCGAAAAGTGATCCAATCATCACTGCTCCCGCACCAGCAGCCAGAGCCTTGGTGATGTCACCAGAGTATTTGATACCACCGTCGGCGACCACGGGGATGTTGGCATCTTTGGTGGCGCGATAAGCTTCTGCGATGGCTGTAATCTGGGGGACTCCGGCGCCGGTTACAACGCGCGTAGTGCAGATAGAGCCAGGCCCGATCCCAACTTTGATCGCATCCACGCCGGCACGAGCCAACTCACATGCACCGTCAAATGTGCCCACGTTGCCGGCGATCAAGTCGACTTCGGGCAGCTTGGATTTGATGGTCTGGATCGCTTCCAGCACGCGCGTGGAGTGGCCGTGAGCGCTGTCAATTGCCAGCAGATCCACATTGCAACTGGCCAGTTCCTGAGCCCGTTCGAGGAAGTCTCCCGTGGCGCCGATGGCCGCGCCTACGCGCAAACGACCGTGCGAATCTTTGGCAGCATTTGGGTATTTCAATTTTTTCTGAATGTCCTTTACCGTGATCAGGCCTTTCAGATTGTATTGATCGTCCACGACCAGGAGTTTTTCCACTCGATGCTCGTGCAAAATCTTCTCAGCCTCTTCGAGCGTGGTGCCCACGGCGACTGTGATCAGATCGTTCTTAGTCATCACCTTGCTGATGGGAATATCGAAACGAGTTTCAAAACGGAGATCGCGATTGGTGAGGATGCCGACGAGCTTTTTGTTTTTCGTGATGGGAACGCCGGAAATTTTATATTTGCGCATCACTTCCAGCGCGTCGTAAACCTTGTCGTCGGGCGACATCGTGACCGGATCGACGATCATGCCACTCTCTGAACGTTTCACCTTGTCCACTTCATTGGCCTGCTGCTCGATGGTCAGGTTGCGATGAATGATTCCCATACCGCCCTGCTGCGCCAGAGCAATGGCCATGTGTGATTCGGTGACAGTGTCCATGGCGGCACTGATGATGGGAATATTCAGGCGGATATTGCGCGTGAGCTGGGTTTGAGTACTCGCCAGCGCCGGCACAACATCGGAGCGGGCGGGTAGCAACAACACGTCATCGAAGGTGAGAGCCTCAGGAACCGGAAAGTGAATCATAATTTTTCTCTGGGAAAGGTTAAGCCTCTATTCTAGAGAGCGTTGCCGGTTGAGGCAAATGGATGCGAATAGTTTACAAAATTACATCCTCGATCAAGCTTCTGGTGCTAATTTGAGGCGGTCCCGGCGTTTGTTTTTTGGTTAAGAGCAGCGTATTATTGATATCTGGAAACTGTTGTGTAGTACCAGGATTGGCGAAACACACCAGTGGGCGCAAGCCCACTTTTTAGTTTCAGCCCATTTTCAACTGTCCGATCGGCCAGTAAATCACTGGTTTCATGGCACTTGACGTTGATCGAGTTCGAGAAATAGCAGAGCGGGTCGCGGCCTCGACCGGCTTGGAGATTGTAGAAGTGGAGTTGCGCGGCGGGGGCAAAGCTCGCATGCTGCGTATCTTCATCGACAAGCCCGGCGGCGTCACGCATGAGGACTGCGCGAATCTTAGCCGGGAAGTGGGTACGATCCTCGACGTCGAGGATGTGATCCCGGGAGCGTCGTATCTCCTGGAAGTATCTTCGCCGGGGCTGGATCGCAAACTGATTCGTCCAGCGGATTACGAGCGCTTCACGGGTAGCCGAGTCAAACTGACGACGCGGCAACCGGTGAACGGCAGCAACCACTTTGAAGGACGGCTGGAGAGTTTTCAGCAAGGTCGTCTTACGCTCGACATGAACGCGGCGCGAAAAAAACCTCGGCCAGGAAGTGCCGCACCGCAGAAGCTGGAAATTGAGCTGGCGAACGTGGAGAAGGCAAATTTGGTGCCGGAGATCTAGAGTCCACGCGCCCACTGGAAAGTTACAGACCCAGGGTTAACACGGAATATTTTCTATGGCAAGCGAGCTTTATAACACCATCGACGCGCTCAGCAGGGAAAAGGGCATCGATCCGCAAATTGTGGTCAGTGCGGTGGAAGACGCAATTGTGGTCGCCACGCGCAAATACTACAAGACTCAGGAAAACCTGCGGGCGCAGTTGGACAAGGAAACCGGCAAGATACGTGCGTTTGCAGTTAAGACAGTGGTGGAAAATCCCGAGCAGGTGGAGGATCCACAACTTCAGGTGACTCTGGAGGACGCGCGCAAGGTTGATCCCAGTATTGAACTTGGGGGCGAGTTGCAGATCCCCAAGGTGACTGAGGGCATCCTGGGGCGAATCGCGGCGCAACTGGCCAAGCAAGTCATTTTTCAGAAGGTGCGAGAGGCAGAGCGCGACACCGTCTACAACGAATACATCGGGCGGGTGGCAGAGATCGTCAACGCTACGGTAAAGCGCATTGAAGGACCGGATGTGATTTTCGATCTCGGCAAGGCGGAAGCCCGCATGTCGCGAAAGGAACAATCGCGCCTGGAATCATTTGCCATCGGTGAGCGTGTACGAGTCGTGATCGCCCGCGTCGAGAGAGCTTCCAAGGGTCCTGGAGTGGTTGTCTCACGCGCTGCGCCGGAGCTGGTCCAGCATTTATTCCAGACTGAAGTACCGGAAATCTATGACGGCACGGTCGTGATCCGCGCGATTGCACGAGAAGCCGGAGAGCGCACCAAGATTGCGGTGATGTCGAAGGACAAGGACGTGGACGCGGTCGGCGCATGCGTCGGCATGAAAGGGATGCGCGTACAGTCCATCATTCGCGAGCTGCGCGGCGAGAAGATCGACATTATCGAGTATCACGAAGATCCAGTGACTTTCGCGGAAAAGGCGCTGCAGCCGGCCAAAGTCAGCCGGGTCACCGTGGTTGATGCCGGCGACAAGCACCTTGAAGTGGTCGTGGACGACAGCCAGCTCTCATTGGCTATCGGCAAAAAAGGACAGAACGTTCGCCTCGCCGCCAAGTTGCTGGGTTGGAAGATCGACATCAAGAGTGAGGAAGAAAAGCGGCAGGAAGTCGAGCAGCAGATGTCGGCGCTGGTGGGATCAACTGCAACTCCGCTGGAGAGTGTGCCTGGCTTGGGTGAAGGATTAATCGAGAAGTTGACGGCCGCGGGTGTCACAACGGTAGAGGCACTGGCGGATATGACGCCGGAACAGCTCGAGGCCATTGAAGGCATCGGACCCAAGACGGTGGAAAAAATCAGCTTGGCGGTAAATAATTATTTCTCCAGCCTCGATGCTGGGGAAGCCACGGCAGAAGCACCGGCCGAAGCAGAAATGGCAGCTCCGGAAACGGCAGAGGCAATAGAAGCAGGTGACGGAACCCCTGCAACTGAGCAGGAAGCTACAGCCGAGACCGAAGCCGTCGAAGCCGCTTCGCCCGATGAGACTGACGTCGAATCGGAAGGAACCGCGGATTCAGAAGCGCCGGCGGAAGAGCCTGCTCCTTCTGAGGAAAAGTAGTTACGTGCAAGCATCAGGCCCTGGCAGCGAAAGCGCGAAATTGAAAACTGAAACCGTGAGGTTGATATGAAGACTTAGCGGGACAGTGTGGAGGAAAGAAAGAGCGGATGAGCAAGATTCGAATCAACGATCTGGCAAGGGAGCTGGAAGTTAAGAGTAAAGCTATTCTCGATGTACTAACGGCAGTCGGAGTCACCGAGAAGAAGACTCATTCCAGTTCCATTGAAGACCATGAAGCGGTAAAAGTGCGAGAACACTTCCGCTCTATCAGTGAGGCGCAAAGCTCGAGCAAAGCTTCGCGTTCCAGCCGCGCCGAAGCTGAGGGGATCAAGACCAAGATCGATCTTTCTCATATCTCAAAGCCTGGCGACGTATTGAATGCTATTCGCGCCAAGCAGCAAGTGGCGTCCCCTCCAATTCCTCCCGCGCGTTCCACGACCTCAGCGGCAGTGATTGAAGCTAAGCCCGCAGCGCCAACGGCTCCGGCGGCAAAAGCTTCCGCGATCGCACCACCGCCTGCTCCAACGGCGCCTCCGTCAAAATTTGTTGTACCCAGTCACGGTCCACGACCTACATTCACGGTGCCAACGCCGCCGGCTCAGCCGCCGAAGACTGTGGCGGCTCCTCCTTCCTCAGTAGCGCCGCCGCGTGTTGCGACTCCGCCCAGTGTGCCTCCGGCCGCCAGCGTAGCGCCACCTGCGACCCAGACATCAGTTCCAACTGCGACACGTTCGGCAGCCCCGAGCGTGCCGGTTCAGCCACAAAGCCCGCCTCCGCGGATGATCATGCCGCAGACGGGGCCGAGACCGGTTTACAAAGCACCCCTGCGAGCCGCGCCGCCAGCAGCTCAAGCCGGAGCGCCTGCGCGACCTGCACCGGGACGTCCCGTGCCAGGTCAACCAATTTTTCAGCGCCAACGTCCGAGCGCTCCTGCGGGTCGCCCAGCATTGCGTCCGGGAGAACGTCGGCCAATGCATCCGACGCGCCAGTCGCCCACTGGCACCCGTCCTATGGGAGTTGGACCAGGGCTGCCTCCGGGACCAACTCGTCCAGGAAGCCGTCCGGGAGCTCCGTCTCGCCGTCCTGGTCAACGATATGTTCCGCGCGGGGTGAAGGAAGGCCCGATGAAGGGCTATACTCCGCCGCCGCGGCTCACGCTTTCCAATGAACCGCAGCCGATCACGCGCAGCATCACGATTACGGAAGGAATCAGCGTTAAGGATCTGGCGGAAAAACTTGGAATTCGTGCCAAGGATTTAATCGCCCGATTATTGGCGCGCGGTGTGTTCGCTACCATCAACCAGACGCTGGACGGCGAGTTGGCAAGCGAGATGTCACGCTTCTTCGGCGCCGATACAAACGTCATCAGCTTTGAAGAGCAGGCTGCCAAAGAAGTTTCTGACGCAGCTCCGGGTGAAGAAGGGGTGGCTGTTGATATAGTGCCGCGGCCGCCGGTGGTCACCATCATGGGCCACGTCGACCACGGCAAGACCACTCTTCTCGATTCCATTCGGCTCACCAACGTTGCTGGAGGTGAAGCCGGCGGGATTACGCAGCACATCGGCGCTTACAAAGTGACGATTCTTGACAAGGAATCGCCGGCATTCGGACGCCAAATCGTCTTCCTCGATACTCCGGGTCACGAAGCGTTCACTCGCATGCGTTCTCGAGGTGCAAAGGCGACTGACATCGTTGTACTCGTAGTGGCTGCCGATGATGGTGTTATGCCGCAGACACTCGAAGCTATCGATCACGCACATGCCGCGGAAGTCCCCATCATTGTGGCGGTGAATAAGATTGACAAACCGGATGCGTTGCCGGACCGGGTTAAGAAGCAACTCGCCGACCGTGGACTGATGCCCGAAGATTGGGGTGGAACAACCGTATTCGTCGATGTATCGGCGAAGCAGAAAACTAATTTGAACCTGTTGATGGAAATGATCTGCCTGGTCGCAGATTTGCAGGAATTAAAAGCCACGCCCGATCGTCCCGCCAATGGTGTGGTGCTCGAAGCCAAGTTGGATCGGGGACGCGGACCGGTCGCCACTGTGCTGGTTCAAAACGGCACGTTGCGCGCCGGAGACAATTTCGTCGTAGGCAATGTCTATGGAAAGGTCCGCGCCATGTTTGACGATCGCGGCGCGCAGCTCGAAGAAGCGCCACCTTCGACACCAGTGGAAATCCTCGGCATGGAAGGATTGCCTCAGGCCGGAGATCAATTCGTGGTGGTAGCAGATCGTGACAAGGCTCGCGGCATCTCCGGGTACCGCGAACAGAAGGCTCGTGAGGCTACGTTGGCCAAGAGCTCTCGCGTCTCGCTCGAAGGATTGGCTGAACAATTGAAGACGGCCGGGACCAAGGAACTGAACATCATTCTCAAGGCCGATGTCGGCGGCTCAGTGGAAGTGCTGAGCGACTTACTGGCCAAACTTTCGAACGATAAGGTTCGTCTCAAGGTGCTGCGTTCCGGCGTCGGCGCTATTACGGAAACTGACGTGCTGTTGGCTTCCGCATCGAACGCCATCATTATCGGATTCAATGTGCGTCCGGAACGTAAGGCCCAGGAACTGGCGGAGCAGGAGAAAGTAGATATCCGCCTGCACTCGATTATTTACGAGCTGCAAGATGAGATCAAGCGCGCCATGAGCGGGCTGCTCGAGCCTACGATCAAGGAAAATTATCAGGGTCGGGCGGAAGTGCGCGATACTTTCCGCATCCCGAAGGTTGGCACGGTCGCCGGTTGTTATGTGCAGGATGGGATTATCAAGAGGGACTCCGAAGTCCGGCTGCTGCGCGATAACGTGGTCGTGTTCAAAGGCAAGGTCGGCTCGCTGCGCCGCTTCAAGGAAGATGCCAGCGAGGTGCGCAACGGCATGGAGTGTGGGATCTCGATCTCCAACTATGGCGACATCAAAGTCGGTGACGTCATTGAAGCGTTCGTCACTGAGCGGATTGCAGCCGAAGTGATTGCTTAAAAGTAGCGCCGGCGTCCCGCCGGCTACGGCGAGCAATGTTCATACGGAAAGGCCGGCGGGGACGCCGGCGCTACAACTTCTTGGCCACTCGTTCCAATGATCGCATTTCTCACCCTCGAACTGCGCATTGAAGCTGCGCAGTCTCTAAAAGACAAGCGACAAGTGGTACGCAGCTTGAAAGACCGCCTACGTGCGCACTTCAACGTGGCCGTGGCTGAACTCGATGCCGATGGTTTGTGGAACCGGGCTACGCTGGGAGTGGTGAGCGTCTCGGATTCGCGCGATTACCTGGATGGACTCATGAAGCACGTTGAACGCCAGGCGGTGCGCATAGCTAACAACGGCGGTGCTGAAGTCGCAGATTCGTTTGTGGACTACCTGTAAGTTATGAACTGCGTCAGCATCGCCACGTAAGCCGTATTTTCTGATATTCTCATCCGTTTTACTCCGAGGTGTGGTCGTGGAAAGGCGCGGGCAGAAATATCATCGGGAGCGCCTGGGCGAGGCACTTCGCGAGGAGATCGAAACCATCGTCGAGGGTGAACTTGGTGATCCGCGCATTGGATTGGCGAGCGTCAGCAGTGTGGTAATCGCTGAAGACGCACGATCAGCGCGGGTTTTCGTCAACGTAGAGGGAGACGAGGGTGAGGCGGAACGTACGCTCGAGGGATTGATGGCGGCTGGCGGATTTATCCGCCGCGCGGTGGCCGAGCGTCTGCACTTGCGACGCCCACCGGAGTTGGTATTTCAACTGGACAGATCACAGCAGTATGGATCCAGGATCAATGAGCTCCTGAGGCGAACAAAAAAAAGGAGTGGATAGGGCAGCCGCCGGGCGGTTCTGGCAGACATGTTGAACGAAGTTCTGAAGCAGATCGAGCAGCGCCAGCGGTTTATCCTTACCTCCCACGCGCGCCCGGATGGAGATGCAGTGGGATCGACGCTGGCTTGCTGTCAGATCTTGCGCGCCATGGGCAAAAACGCCGACGTTATTCTGCACGACGGTGTTCCACGCATCTACCAGCCGCTGCCCTTTGCCAATACAGTGGTGAAAGCGGATCGGGTGAATGGAAATTATGACGCTGCCATCATCCTGGAATGTGACAGCATCCAGCGTACTCGGCTACAAGGGCTCGAACAGCAGTTTCTCATCAACATCGATCACCACCTGAGCGGGCGGCAATTTGCGCACATCAATTGGATTGACCCTAAGGCTGTTGCCACCGCGGAAATGGTTTACCAGTTGGCACGCGAAGCAGGAGTTACGATTTCTCCCATGATTGCCACGTGCCTCTACACCGCAGTGCTAACGGATACCGGTTCGTTCATGTTTCAAGGCACCAGCGAGCATACGTTTGCACTGGCGCGGGAGCTTGTGCTGGCCGGTGCAGATCCGGCGCATTGCGCGCGCAATGTTTACTTCGGACATTCTGCCGCGAAGATGCGCCTGCTCGGCGCCGCGCTTTCCAATCTGCATTGCGAGGGTCGACTGGCCTGGATTTCGGTATCTCACGAGCAGATGGAGCAGTGTCAGGCCAAGGACGAAGATTGTGAAGGGCTGGTGAATTACGCGCTCTCCATTCAGGATGTGGAAGTCGCCGCATTTTTCCGTGAACTATCCGACGGAAGGTTTCGAGTGAGCATGCGCAGCAAGGGAGAGTTGAACGTGGCCGCTGTCGCCGAGCGTTTTGGCGGGGGTGGGCATGAATGCGCCAGCGGTTGCTCGGTCGAAGGTCCTCTATCAGATGCCGTGGCCCGCGTCCTCGGGCAATTGCGGCTGCGTCCTTCCGCGGAATAGAGATTTATGGATATATCCTTGACAAGGCAGATTGCCTCGTTCGCCGGCGCGCTGCTCATTCTGGTTGCTTATGCCGGGCAACAGATGAATTGGATGGATGCCCGCAAGCCCGCATACAACATCCTGAATGCAGTCGGCTCCGCCGTACTCGCCTATATCGCTTTCCGTCCATTCCAAATTGGGTTTGTGGTGCTGGAAGTTTCCTGGGCGCTTATCAGTGTCTACGCATTGTTTCGCCCGAGGGAGCAGGGATGAAGGGATTTACGATTTACGATTTACGATTGACGATTTCACTACCCGGAGTTCTTGATCCGAAATCGAGAATTGCAAACCGACAGTCGTATTTTCTGGTGGTGTCTTGAACCAGCGCTCTCGCTCCTACACAGATTGGCTCCTGCTCGCCGGTTTTTGTGGGTTTCTATTTTTTTGGGGTCTGGGGTATTTTGGTCTGATTGGCGCCGACGAGCCGCGCTATGCTCAGGTAGCGCGCGAAATGCTTGCACGCCGTGATTGGATTACACCCTTCCTGGATGGCAAGCCGTGGCTGGAAAAACCCATCCTCTATTACTGGGAAGCAATGTTGGTCTACGGCATTGCGGGAGTCAGCGATTGGGCTGCGCGTGTCCCCTCGGCGTTGAATGCCACGTTGATGTCGCTTGCAGTCTATCTTTTTCTGCGGCGTTTTCGTCCGGGGTTTCAACTCGATGGTGCCTTGATGACGGCTTCAGCAGCGGGAGTGATTGGCTTTGCCCGCGCCGCTTCCATGGACATGCCTCTGGCCGCCATGTTCACGATCGCGCTGCTCGCGTGGTACGGATGGTATGAAAGTGGAACGAGGGGTTACCTTGCGCTGTTCTACGTCTTTTTGGGATTAGCGACACTTGCAAAAGGGCCAGTGGCACCGTTTCTAGCCGCCTCGATCATTATTATCTTTGCCGCGGCCGCGAAGAATCTGACACTGGTTTCAAGTACTCTTTGGCTTCCGGGAATCTTATCGTTTTTGGCAGTCACGCTGCCTTGGTACGTCGTGGTTCAAATCAGCAATCCTGATTTTTTCCGGATTTTCATTCTTGAGCATAACCTGGGGCGCTTCGGGACCGGCGTTTATCACCATAAAGAGGCGTTCTGGTATTACCTGCCGGTTGGTTTGCTCGGATTAATTCCGTGGACCATCTTCGTCTCTGCGGCCTTGCTCGATAGCATTCGGGCGTGGTGGTCCGAACGAAAGCAATCGTTTCAGCCTGAGAATGCATTGAACGTTTTTCTGGTGACCTGGCTGGTGGTGCCTGGCTTTTTCTTCTCCCTTTCACAATCGAAACTTCCTGGCTATATGCTGCCAGCGCTGCCCGCAGGAACATTGCTCCTGGCAGAGTACGTTCGACGGCACGTCCTCCAGGCGGATCCGCGTCCAGACTATCTCTTGATAATTTGTCATTCGATTGTGGCCGCGTTTCCTCTCATTCCCGCGCTCATGCTGAACTACATTGTGCTGCAACATCGGCTGCCGTGGAACAGTGCACTTGGGATTTCCAGTGCCCTCGCCGCCGCGCTGGCGATCGGGATGATCGTGACACTTCGTACTCAACCAGGTCTGCGCATGCTGAGGTTTGTGACCCTGATTCCTGTAGTGCTATGTCTGGCTGCTGTGTTGCGCAGTGCCGCTCCCACTCTGGATGCTGTGCTCTCTGCGCGTCCGCTCGTCAATCAGATCGATCGGATGGGGAACAAGCGGTTGCCCATTGCGGGTTTCCGGCTTTCACGTGAAACCGAATACGGTCTGGAGTTTTACCGCAATCAGATTATCGCGCGATATAACTGGGGACAGATACCCGCAGGAGAGCATCTGGTGGTCGCTCCCAGTGGATTGCAGAGCGCCATTGCTCAAAAAGTGCCGGAGCGGCGTGTTCTGTATCTGGGGAGCTTTGCGCCGCAGGGGTTGGATTATTTCTGGGTAGGGGAGAAAGGCAGCCATTAGCCGTTAGCACGTGCCTCTCAGATACTTGTGTCGAACGGTTATCCGAGCGCATCCAATATTGCTTGTTCATGTTCCCACGTTTGCCTGCTGCTACCTAAAGCACTACACTCCATTTTCGCGACACGAGCGCTTTATACAGCAATAGCTTCTCAGGAGCCACGGGTGGAAATTCTCGATCTCAGGCACTTTTCCTCTGTGGATCTGCGTGCCTTGCTGAATGACGAGATCCAGCTCTGGGGCCGGCTGCTATCGTGGGACTACAGTGGCTCGGCCGATATGATCCTGCGCTACGTGGACGCAAAAATCCTTCCAGGTTATGCCGCGATTGATCGGGGACGCATATTCGGATACGCATTTTTTGTTTACGAAGGCAGTAAGGGTGTGATCGGCGATTTGTTCGTAGCCAACGGCGATCGCCTTCCTGACCCACATGAAGTGGAATCGCGATTACTGATGCATGTGATCGAAACTCTGCAAGAGTCGCCGGGCATTCATCGCGTCGAAGCGCAATTGCTGGCTCATGAAACCGGATTGGTCGCGCGTCCCTTCGTGGACCAGGGTTTTCAGCGGCACGCACGGCTGTTCATGGTTCTTCCGCTGGCGAAAGCGGCAAAGTCAGCAGCCAAGGTTCGGCCCGAGATTGAGGTACGACGATGGTCCGAGCCCGACTACCAACCGGCAGCGGCCGTCATTACTACCGCTTATCGTGGCCACGTGGATTCTCAGATCAATGATCAATACCGCACATTGAGCGGTTCGTTGCGTTTTTTGAATAACATCGTGCGTTTTCCAGGGTGCGGAACCTTCGATCCTGATTCATCTTTTGTAGCGGTGCACAAGCAGACAAAAAGCGTGGTTGGCCTTATTTTATGTTCCCGAGTGCGGCATGACGTCGGCCACGTCACGCAATTGTGCGTGCTGCCAGAGTATCGCTCGCATGGAATCGGTCAATCCCTGCTGGCAGCGACAGCGGCCAATCTTCAGCAGCGCAACTTCTCGATGCTGTCGCTTACGGTGACTGAGGCCAATACCCACGCCGTGGGCCTCTACCGGCATCTGGGATTTGACATCAAGCGCGTTTTCGATGCTTTTGTTTGGGAAGGTTAGATTCAGGGCTCAACGGAAAAGAGCTCAGCGCCTGAGCAACCACATTACCCATCCCGCTACGAAGACTCCGCCCACGAACATTGCGAAGCAGTAGAGACCGTAGCGGATTTGCTCACGTGCACTGTTGCGCTGCGTAATGCCAAAGACGATGGAAGCGAATGCAGAGAATAGCAATGCAGCGCTGAAGTGGGAAAGTTCCAGGGTCATTTGTGCCAGGATCATTTCTCCCAAGGTCGTTTTTCCCAAGATCATGGTTTCTTTCCGATAGCGATGTGGTAGGCGTCCGCGACGCTGATGAAATTCAGCAGCCCCGCGACAATGATGAATTTTGTGCCGTAATCGGCGGTGGCGTGCGCGATTGCGCCTTGTCCCCAATCCATGACGCGGGTCACGATATAAAGCCCGCCTGCTCCCAGATCGCCGACGAATCCGAGAATGTCGAGAATATCTCCGCCGTTCGGACGGTACACGCGCCCTTGCATCGCGAGCCCAAGGAAGAACATGGTAGTGATGGAGAACATGATCAGCAGACCACGAATCCAGCATTTCTGGATTAGGTGACCCGCGCCGGGAATGAGCCATCCGAGGGCGGGCGCGAGCACCGACATCGTTGTCATCGGCTGCGTTGTGGGGGAGTTTCGTGCTTCCACGCTTTTCGGTTTACTTGCGGACGAATTTGCCATTCAGATGGTCACGATCTCGTTTTGAATTTTACCGGTTACTTCCGCCGCCTTAGGCCGGACCAGCACGTTGACTTCGCTGCGAACTCCGAATTCCGGCAGGTAAATTCCGGGTTCGATGGAGAAGCAGGAGTTGGGCAGAATGCGTCGCTCATCGTGGACTTCCAGGTCATCCATATTCGCGCCGTTGGCGTGGACATCGGTACCGATCGCATGGCCGGTGCGATGAATAAAATATTCGCCGAAGCCGGCCTGCTTGATATGGGCGCGAACTGCGCGATCTACTTCCCATCCCGCGATCTGACGTCCAGCCGAGACCGCATTTTGTACAGTGCTTACGCCCACATCGCGCGCCTGAGCGACGATCTGGAATACCTCGCGGATTCGATCTGACGGTGGTTTGCCTACCGACCCTGTCCAGGTAATGTCGTAGTACACGGCGCCGGGAGTGTTTTTCTTAGCCCACACATCCAACAGGACGAAATCGCCTTCGCGGATAGGCGCGGAACTCTTTGCCTGAGGCTCGTAATGCGGATCGCCGCTATGGGCGTTCACCGCGACAATGGGCGGGTCGTCGGTAATCAGATTTTCGCGGGCGAAAGCTTCCATGAACCATTGTTGGATGTCACTCTCCGTCGTGCCTCCGTTGCGGACACGCCGCCCAATTTCCTTAAACGCGGCTGCGGTAATGGAGTCAACCGCGTCACGCGCGGCAAAATGAGTCCCGATCTGTTCATCCGTCCAGGTGGCTTCGAATTGGGCCACCAAGTCACCGGAGCTGACCACGTTCTTGCCCAGCCCGCGAATCATTTCCAGCGTGCCGCCATCCACTAGCGAAATAGTAAAGACCAGGTTATTGGGCGAATATTGCATGGCGATATCGCGAAAATTCGACAGCATCGCCTTCACTTGATCAAAAAGTTCCTGCCATCCGGAATACTGGAGCTTATTGCCCGGTAGAGTGTCGAGGTGCCGTGATTCAATTTTGTGAACCAGTTTCACCGGCTCACCCTTGGCGGGGATGAGGTAAAACCAGCGCCGCGTGACCATCAGGCTGGCGGGAAGTCCCAGAACCCGATACGCGATGGGATCACGATGGTGATGATCATAGAAGAGCCACGCGTCCATGTTGCGTTCGCGTAGCGCGGCTTGTATGACTGGAAGGTTCATCGGTAAAGAACCATTCTAAACAACTGCGCGGTTTTGAGCGAATCGCGCTGAGTGCCGGCGCGCACAGCCACGCAAGAATTTGTTTCTATCTAGCTTGCTGGACTGTCGCTGGTCCGCACCTTTTTGTCATAGATCCAGAGCAATGCCGCGGTAGCCACGCCCACAGCAGTGACGACCCACCAGATCCGTTCAGGCTGGTGCTTGACCTCTCCAAAGTGATGGAGGAGCGTCCCGCCGAACCAGCCTCCGATGAGCGATCCGATCCCAATCGGGAGAAAGG
>DATHJP010000027.1:0-3146 GCA_035489695.1 Terriglobales bacterium | reverse complement strand
GGTCAGGGGCTGACGCTTCCATGGCTGGTCCGCGTTCTTCGCGTGTCCGATCCGTCCGGCCCTAATCTTGAGGAGGAGGCTGCGCGCCGAGAGGTTTTGCAAGCTGCACTCTCATACCTGGAAGAATCGCGAAAGAAAAATGAAGCGGAGTTCGATGCGATCTACGAGGACCTGGCTGGGCATTACCGGCAACGTCTTGCGGCAGTGACAGGGAAGGACGACACGGAAACCGGCGTCAGTCCTAAACAGCAAAAGCATTTCTCGCGCCTCTCACGCGATCTGCTGAGGGTCGAGAGGCAAACCGCAGTCCGCCTGCGCAATGAGGGAAACATCAACGACGCAACTCTGCGGCAACTGGAGTACGAACTTGACCTGCGTGAAGCCGGTCCAACCCATGCGGAAGCTTCGCGGTCGAGGAGCTGATCAAGAAAGAGGAACGACAATGATTGTGAAATTCTCAGGCAAGGTGGTGTTAGTCGCTGGTGGCACCGGCGGATTGGGACGCGCCGTGAGTTTGGCGTTCCTCGAGGAAGGCGCGAAGGTAGTGGTGACGTATCGGAATCAGAAGGAATTCGAGACGTTGCGAAGTGCCGCTGGAGCGAATGGCTCGTCGCTCGAAGGCCGGTCTGCTGATGTGACTGATGAGGCGGCAGTACGCGAACTCATTGACGCCGTTCTGTCTAAATACGGCCGGCTGGATGCCTTGGTGAATACGGTCGGCGGTTACGTCGGCGGCGTGAACTTGTGGGAAACCGATCCGAAACTTTTCGATCAGATGCTGACGTTGAATTTGCGCTCTGGTTATGTCTTGGCGCGCGCAGTTGTCCCTTCGATGCTCAAACAAAAACGCGGAGCGATCGTGAATATTGCGGCCAAGGCCGCAGTTGATCACGCTGCGGGGGCAGCCGCCTATGCTGCTTCGAAAGCGGGCGCAGTGGCAATGATGGATTCGCTGGCCGCCGAGGTCAAGGGCACCGGAGTACGGGTGAACTCGATTCTTCCCAGCATTATCGATACAGAAATAAACCGGAAAGCAATCCCCAAAGCTGATTTTGCAAAGTGGCCGAAGCCTGAGGATATCGCGCGCGTGATCCTATTCTTATGCAGCGACGAAGCCAAAGTGATCCATGGCGCAGCGGTGCCGGTGTATGGAGAGAGCTGAAGCTCTGTCGTGCCACGATTTACTGGGGGGCGCTTACAGGAACCGTTGTTGCCTGTGACGATCCCGCTTTCGCTCCCATTACATTTCCGATTACGTCGCCGGAAACGATCATTTCCACGCGGCGATTCAACTTTCGACCAGTTGCAGTGTCGTTGGCAGCAATCGGACGCGTCTTGCCAAAGCCACGCGCAACCACGTTGGTGATAGGCACGTTAGCATCGAGCAAGTAATCGCGCACTGTGGCAGCGCGTTTCTCCGAAAGGGACTGATTGAAATCGTCGCTGCCAGTGCTGTCGGTATGACCTTCGATTTCTAGTTTCAACTCGGGATACGCGAGCACAATTCCGGCGATCCGGGCAAGGCGCTCGCGCGCGGCCGGCTTCAGTGTGTACTGTCCGCTGTCGAAGAGGACATCGGGCATGCTGACCAGCAATCCGCGGTCAGTGTCTTTGGTCTCCAATACTTGATTGAGCTGCCGCAACAGCCGGGCGCGCATTTCTTCTTTCTGGCGGATCGCTTCTTCTTCGGCGCGACGAGCTCGCTCAGTTTCGGCCTGTGCCTTCTGTTGTTCGGCTAGAGCTGCTGCGCGAGCGGCTTCTGCCTGGGCCTGGTCGCGCTGGGCTTCTGCTCTGGCTCTTTCGGCGGTTGCTTGATCAGCCTCGGCTTGTGCGCGTCGGCGAGCATCTTCTTCGGCCTGAGCCTTGGCTTTGGCTTCCGCCTCAGCGGACGCTTTCGCATCTGCCTCAGCTTTTTCCTGCGCCATCTGCATTCTCTGCTTTTCTGCTGCGACTCTTTCTTGTTCTTTGCGTTGCAAAGTCAATACGCGGGCGTCTTCCGCCATTTGAGTGGCGCCGCGTGAGACTGTGCCAATGGGAGTTCTGCCCTGTTTGCGGCGCAGGTAGTCCTCTGCTCGGGCCAGAAAATCCTCGGCTTTGTGCAGGCTGTCACCGGCGTATTGGCTTGCTCCTGCAGCTTTAGCAATGGCAACGGCGTTGCGCGCTTCCAGAAGATCCAGTGGTGTTTTCGGATCGGCGGTCGCCGATGGAAGTTGTGTGGCGTGAACATCGATGGTGTATTGGCTGCCTTCGAGCATGTCGAACTTGGCGTCGATGGGCTGCTCCCAGCCCTTAGTCTGCTGCCGAATTATGTTTTCCACCACCACCAGGCTGCTGGGGCGGACGACAGCGAAGTAAGGCTCGGCCGTGACAATCATGCCGAATGCCTGCAAATCAGTAGTGACCTGCAACTCTGATCGTCCGTCGTTGAGGAGGACTTCTCCAAGATTTACGGCCCGACCCTCGGGCGTAATTGCCCAAAGCACATAAGTGAGGTACTCGACGCCGAATTTATTCGCAGCTTGCAAGTGATCAAAATTAGCGTTGATCTCCAGGCGTCCGGCTTTGCTGTCTACTTTCACCTGTCCGCTGGCCTGGGGCATCAGGCTGGTGCCTTTGAAGTCGAGCTTGGTGGAGCCGCCGCGGTGACGATAGTTCACGGCTTTGGTGGAGCGCGAAACCACTTTCACGCGGAACACCGGAGTCTGATCCATCGGCTCGACAGCAGTCGTGTTCTGCTGTGCCACCGCAAAGGAAGCTGCCAACATCATGCACATCAGGCTGAGGGATTTCTTCATACTGCCATCCTCTTCTTCAGGTCTTTAGTTTTTGGGCCAGTCTTCTCCAAGTGGAGTTCTGCCCCAACAGAGCACCATATAGCGACGCGTAACGAGGACAAAGATTACGAATGTAACTGGGCGCGTCCGGATTCGAAACTCGGAGCGCGTCGGCATTGCGATCGGCTGTAACGGATCGCGATTGATTACTTCCGTAATTTAGCCATCGCGGGGAGCATCCGTCAGAATCGCAGGAAGGTCTTTTACCAAGAGGTTCGCCCATTGCTCCGCTGCCAACGGCTGACTGTGAATTACGCGTCCGCAACCAAGCCTGCCTTATGCGAGGTTGATTTTGAAATGGGGCCGGGAGAA
>DATHJP010000026.1:0-11999 GCA_035489695.1 Terriglobales bacterium | reverse complement strand
ATGGGGTTCAGACGTTTGATTTGACCAGCCGCGCCGGCAGTCTTCTGGTTACCGTTGGTGGGCTGTCCTTCGCGGGGGAGGGAGACGGTTTTCTGTAAGGTTTCAGCGCCACCCTGCTTCCGCCACAAATAATCTTCGTAGTTGCCGGGATAGACTTCGACCTGGCCGTCGCCAACGTGAAAAACTCGGGTGGCCAGCTTGTCGATAAAGTAGCGATCGTGAGAAACGAAGACTACGGTTCCGGTGTAGTCCGATAAGGCCGCAAGTAGAACGTCTTTGGCGCGGATGTCGAGATGGTTTGTGGGCTCGTCGAGCAGCAGGAAATTGGCAGGATGCAGCAGCATGCGCAGCAGGGCGTAACGATTACGCTCCCCACCGGAGAGGACACCGATGCGTTTGAAAACGTCGTCCGCGGAAAACAGGAAACAGCCTAGGAGGCTGCGCAACTCGGTTTGCGTGGAGCGAGCCGAGATTTGGCCAAGATCGTCCAGAATGCGCGCGTCGGGGTTGAGTTCCTTGTACTGATCCTGAGCGAAATAGTCAGGCTGGGAGTTGTGTCCGAGACGGAATTCGCCTTGCGTTAGTGGTTCGACCCCGGCCAGCAACTTGATCAATGTGGACTTTCCTGCGCCGTTCACTCCCACTAATGCGATACGGTCGCCACGCTCAATCATGAAGCTGACATCGCGAAATACTTCCTTCTCGCCGTAGGACTTTGCCACGCTCGCAAACTCGGCGACGATACGGCCACTGGGCTTGGGCTGGGGAAATGAAAAATGGATTGTCCGCTCTTCCTGAGGGATCTCTATCTTCTCCATTTTCTCCAGTTCCTTGATGCGGCTCTGCACTTGCTTGGCTTTGGTCGCGGTGTAGCGGAAGCGGTTAATAAAAATTTCCAACTGCTCGATGCGTTCCCGCTGGTTGCGAAACGCTGCCTGCAGTTGTTCCAGACGCTGCGTTTTCTGTCCTAAAAACTTCTCATAATTGCCGGTGTAGAGATGAATCCGTTTGTTCCAGATTTCGGCAATCTTGTTGACGGTCACGTCGAGGAAGTAACGATCGTGAGAGATCAGAACAAAGGCGTAGGGATAATTGGTCAGATATTCTTCCAGCCAGTTGCGCGCTTCGAGATCAAGATGGTTGGTGGGTTCATCCAACAAGAGCAGGTTCGGCTGTTGCAGCAGGAGCTTGGCCAGGGCAATTCTCATTTGCCAGCCGCCAGAAAATTCATCCGTGTGGCGATGCCAGTCTTCCTTGGGGAAACCTAGTCCTGAGAGCACAGTTCCAACTTGTGCTTCGATGGCATAGCCGTCGCGCATCTGAAATTCGTGCTGGATGCGATGATAGCGGTCGGCGACCTGGTCGTACTCCGGAGATGAGTGATCCAGTTCCGACATGCGGCCGGTGAGGTCCTCCATTTCCTGTTCCATGTCGCGCAGCTCGGAGAAAACTGACATGGCCTCGGCAAACACGGTTTGTCCGGAAAGCGTGAGGCCGTCTTGAGGAAGATAGCCGGCGCTGATGCCTTTGGCGGTGCTGAGAGAGCCGTAATCAAGTGTTTCAAGCCCCGCAAGGATTTTCATTACGGTGGATTTGCCGGTACCATTGGCGCCCACCAGTCCGACGCGGTCACGGGGCGTAATCATCCAGTCAGCTGCTTCAAAGAGGAGCTTGTGGCCATATCGTTTTCCGGCTGCTGATAACTGGATCATGGGTTACTTCTATCGTCTCATGAGAGAGGCAGATTAGAAGCGGAGCTAAGGGAAATTGCAGGCTAGGCGCAAATTTGTTGTCATTGTAGAGTGAGCTGGTGCATCTAAGGATTTTAGATTCCGGATGTTCATTCATGGAGGTTTCCTTGAGAAAGCTGATTGTCATGGCCGGATTGTGCGTTTTCTTTATTATGCAGAAACCTGCTCAAGCGCAGGAGTTCGATGCCGCGTTCGGCGTGGGTACGGTAACCGCGCCTTCGGCATCGAGCGCGTCGGGCAACCACTCGTTCGAATCATTAAGTGGTGGGGCTTACCCAAGCTTCAGCGGAGATTTTTTGTTTAAAGGCCGGTTGGGAGTGCAGGGAGAAGTGGCGTGGAGAGCCAGTCGAGCCTTATATGGCGGGTTTCAGCCATACCGTCCCATCTTCTGGGACTTCAATGGAATCTATGTCCCCAAATTAGGAAAATTTGCGGCCGCCGAATTAATGGCCGGCATTGGCGTGGAAAGCTTGCGCGCCTATCAGGGATTCACCAGCTGCAGCTTCACCGGATGTACAGATTATTCCAGTACAAATCACTTCATGGGCCATGTCGGTGGCGGCCTAAGACTCTATGCGCACGGGCACTTTTTCGTGCGACCCGAAGCGCATCTGTACCTGGTTCGCAATAATATTGAGTTCAGCTCCAACCGGCTTACGCGCTTCGGGATTTCGCTGGGCTACAATTTCGCCCCCGGTTTTTGATCGAATCACGTGGGTGGTCCTTGGTCGTTAGCGAACGGTCAACGATTCCCAGGTCTATGCCATAACGGTCGAGCCTGATGCCTCCGGCACTTTCAGGTTCGGCATAGGAGGACCTGCAAACAGCCGCTGACACGGCTTTGCCAGCCATCGAGCCCAGCGGGCAGATCTAGAGACGCGGGCGCTATCGGTGGCGATTCCGGTATCGGCATACATCTGGCGGTAGATTTTTGAGATCAGCAGAAACGCTAAGCGGGCACGCATAGATTTTATGAATCGCGAACGCACCCAAATCGATTTCAGACTGTAAAAAGTATCCCAGACGGATTGTGTGTGAAGGCGAATTTCCTCAGCCGACATAGTGGGGTGAGACCAATACAACTTGGGCCGCAGGTTTCGCGGAATCAGCCAGCGGCGAGTGATGGGGACTCCGGCAATGTGGACCGGAGAAGCCTCCATCATCTTCTCCCATTTCATGAAATCTACGGTTCCTGGGTACGGCGTTAACGTTACAAATTGCGCGAAAGCGACCTCTGCTTGGGAAGCTGCAAGGGCAGTGGCGTCGAATGTTTCAGGGCGGTCGCTGGGTAGTCCGAAAATGAAGGAGCCGAGCACGTAGACTCCGTGCTGTCGGAAAGTTCTTAGCCGCTCGACCAGATCCATCCCCGCGGAATTGAATTCCTTGTACACATCTTTCAAACCTTCGGGAGTGACCGACTCGACGCCAACCAGCGCTCCCTTGATGTGAGCTGCGCTCATGGCATCCAGGAAGTCGACGTCTTCCGCAGCCTCCATGGTGATCTGAGTAAAGAAGATCGTATCTGGGGGAAGCTGTGCCAGGCGGGCCATGAGTTCGAAGCGTTCGCCGCGGATGGATTTGAGTTCATTTAGCCGGGCGGTGTTATGTTGCTCCTCCGCCAGCCGCAGGTCGGTGAGGGTTACAGGGTAAAAATTGTCGTCGGCAAGTGCGATGAAGCGAAATCCGAGCCGGCGTAGCTGAACGATTTCCTCAATCACTACATCGGAAGCGCGCTGACGCGGACGCTGGCCGTCAGTCCGCCAAACGGAACAGAAAGAACAGTGCTTGGGACAGCCACGGACAGTTTGCACCGAGGCCCACATATAACTTTTTCGGGGAACCAGATCCCAGCGCGCGGGCAAGAACTCGGAGGCTTCGATACGGCCTCCTTCGTAAACTTTCTGGGGCGCGCCGTGGCAGCAATCGGAGAGCACCTTGGCCCAGACGACATCGCCGTCACCTTTTACTACGGCATGGGCGCCGCCAAGTTCATGAGCTTCGTCCGGGTAAAGAGTTGCGTGAATGCCGCCGAATACCACATGAGCGCCGCGTTCGCGGGCCAGTTTGCCGATCTCATATCCCCTCAGCGCGTTGGCGGTGTGGATGCCAATGCCGACGATATCGCCAGCTTGAATGGTGGCGGGATCTATGGCATCTAGAGTCTCGTCCACCAGGGTTGCATCGCCAAAAGTTTCAGGCGTTGCGGCTGCCAGCACATACAGCCAGCGAGGAGTTATGACCGCCGTACCAAAGGAAACTTCACTTGGATTGATGAGGTGAACACGCACGCTATTTTCGCCCTCCTTCAGTGTCGCGTCTCAGGCAGGCCGAGCGCCATCTTACCGCGAAATGCTATTAGTTTCTTACGATTCGCGAAAACTACCCAGCAGTTGTTTTGTTGCACGATGGGCCGAAGGGAATTGTCAGGTCTGGCCATTCACAAATCTGGTCAAAATTGAACACTTTTAAAGCGGGTGTGCGGCTATGGTTAGAGGTGATGAATTGGCGCATCCATCCTGGTTTTCTCGCTGTGCTGGTTCTGCTCATCGTTGGTCTGCGCACTGCGATAGCAGAAACCCCGAATGCACCGCTGAACACAGAACAAGTGGTAACCAACCTGGTTCAGAAAAATTTCGAACGAGCTCAGGCCCTTATGTCCTACGAGGGCACGCGCATTTACCGGCTCGAATACCACGGCTTTCCCAGTTCCAGAGACGCGGAGATGATCGTGGATGTGAAATACCAGTCGCCTGCAACCAAAGAATTCACCGTCCGCAGTGAAACCGGCTCCAAGCTCCTGATCGAAAGAGTATTCAAGAAATTGTTGCAAACCGAAAAAGAGGCACTGGCAGAAGAGAATCAAAAACACACAGCTCTCAACCCCGACAACTACCTATTCACGATGGCTGGGTATGAAACCACGCCGGATGGGCCGGTGTACATTCTTCAAGTCGAACCGCGAGTAAAGAACAAGTTCCTCTACCGCGGTCGGATTTGGATCGATGCCAACGACTTCGCAGTTACGCGGATTGAAGCGGAGCCCGCGAAGAACCCTTCCTTCTGGACCAAAGACACGAAAATAGAACAGATTTATACGAAAGTGAACGATTTCTGGTTGCCTGCGTTCAATCGCAGCGCCAGTGCAATTCGACTTGGCGGGCGAGCCAGCTTCAGCATTGAGTACAAGGACTACCAGATTACGGCTGCAACTCCATTGAGCAAGTCCAACCGCACGATCGCAGGCCGGTAGCAGGCGGAAGCTAATCGTGTAACGCAACATTAGGCGAATAGGGGACTTGCAAGCCCACCCCCGCATAGCTAACAAAACCAAAGCTGCTCGAAAATATTGTCCCGATGCAACCAGAAGTGCGTTTATTCGGATCAAAAGTGCGGCTTTCCCCTCGGGAGCGCAAGGTGGAGGCCGGACCTTATGGGGCGGGGGTGCTCAGAATGCGGCGTGGCGACCTAATGAAGCCTGACCTGCTCAGCGAAATTGTGCTGCTGAGTAGCGGCGCGGTGATCTTCATAGCGTGGCTCTTCATCATGCTGGCCGCGCTCACCGGGCAGATACGCTAAGTCCGGCAGCACGTTAACCGGGAAGTGTGCCAATGGACTACAGGATTTCCTGTATGGGCGAATTTCATGCAGGCTGCGAAAATAGACCGCTGTGTTGGGATAGCCTTTCCCCGTTTTTAAGCCACAAGTGAGGAACTGATGAGCACGAATCTGAGGCTGGGGTACGATCCTGCATCCGTCGCGCCTCCTCCAGATTGGAACGATCTGGACCACTGCGGGCACGTGGTTCAGTTCTATTCTGACGACAGCTTCCTCCTGGAAGGCTTGAGCCGATTCATTGGTTCGGCACTAGGCGCAGGCGATGCCGCTATTGTCATCGCCACTGAGGCTCACCGGGATGAACTCACATTGCGCCTGCAAGCGCTCGGATTGGATACCGCCCGTAGCATCAAGCAGGGACGTTTCGTCTCGCTGGATGCGGCGGAAACTCTGTCGAAATTTATGGTGGATGGGTGGCCCGACGAGGCGCGGTTCGAGGAGGTCGTTGGCGGAGTTCTTAAGGGAGTCACTTCTGCGGTCAAGGGCGGCTTGCAGCCGCGAGTGGCCGCATTCGGAGAAATGGTCGCCCTTTTGTGGGCAGATGGACAGGGCGACGCCGCGATCCGACTGGAACAATTGTGGAATGACTTGGCCAAGAAGCACTCATTTTATCTACATTGCGCCTACCCGATGAGCGGATTTGCCCATTCGCAAGACGGGGATCCTATTCTGAAAATCTGCGCCGAGCACTCACATGTGATTCCTGCAGAAAGCTACACCGAGCTGAGCACTGAACCAGATCGTCTTCGCAGCATTGCTCTGTTACAGCAAAAGGCGCAGGCACTGGAAACCGAAGTGGTGGAGCGCAGGCAAATTGAGAAGTCGCTTCGGCGTCGCGAGTCCGAATTGGCGGAGATTCTGGAGAATGCTGTCGAGGGTGTACAGCAAGTCGGCCCTGATCAACGAATTCTGTGGGCAAACCAAGCTCTCTTAAAGCTCCTGGGATATCCGGCTGAGGAATATGTCAACCATCAGCTCTCAGAATTTCACGTTCATCGCCACATCTTTGACGAGTTCTGGCAGAAGCTGATGCGACGTGAGGATATTTACGATTTTCCCGCGGAACTCAGGTGCAAGGACGGCTCCGTCAAGCATGTCCGAATTCATTCCAACGGGTTGTGGGAGGACGGACAATTTATCCATACGCGTTGCTTCGTTCGCGACGTGACGGAGAATATGAGGATGGAAGAGGCGCTGCGCAAGAGCGAGAAACTGGCCGTGGCTGGCCGTTTTGCTGCCACCGTTGCGCATGAAATCAATAACCCGTTAGAAGCGCTCCGGAATCTGATTCACCTCGCCCGGACCGCAGAGGAAGAGTCGAAATATAGCGCTCACTATCTGACGCTGGCGGATTCAGAACTTTCGCGCGTGGCTCAGATTACAAAAAGGTTTTTAGGTTTCTACCGAGAGAAAGCGGAGCCTGTCCCGATCAAAGTGTCCGAGGTGTTGGACGAAGTGGTAGCCATGCTAGGCCCGACACTGGACAGGAAAGGGCTTCGCATCGAACGGCGCTATGAGCGTGAATCTCAGGTGCTCGCGTCAACCGGGCATATTCGTCAGATCATTCTGAATCTGGTCACCAATGCGGTGGACGCATGCGAACGTGGTGAAAAAATCATACTGCACGTTCGCACTGCTACCGACTGGCACAATGGCTATGGCCGCGGAGTACAGATCGTGGTTGCTGACACTGGCCACGGCATTCCACGGGAAGAGCGCCACAAAATATTTGAGCCTTTCTTCACCACCAAACAGGATGTTGGCACCGGCCTGGGACTGTGGATTACGAAGCAATTAGTTGAGGATTATGGAGGCCGCATCCGGGTACGGAGCAGCCAGGTGGAAGGACATAGCGGAACCACGTTCAGTATGTTCTTTCCGAAACGTGTAGCTTCGCAGCATGGCCTGGCCGCTTAGCCGAAGTCTTTAAGCTGCTCTCAGCTGGTCTTCCGCTTCACCATTTCTGCCAGTCGGTCCAGTAGTATCACGGGGTCGTCTCCCTTCTGAAGAAAGAAGTCCACCGATTGAAGCGCTTCGTCGGGCAGTTCCGGAAATGCTGAAAACATAATTATAGGCAACAAAGGATGAGTTTGTTTTAACTGCTTGGCTACTTCGTCACCGTTCAATCCGGGCATCAGGTAATCCAGCAGAACCAGGTCGACCGAGAGTCCCGTTGCCAGCGCCTCGATGCCGTCCGCTCCCGAGACAGCGGTGAATACGTCATATCCGCTGACTTCCAGAAGCAGCTTCCGTATCTTGAGCGAGCTTTCGTCGTCGTCGATGCATAAGATGGACGGACGCATGTTTATGGAAGATTCAGCACTTAGCATTTAGCCACTTGGGAATTGTTTGGGTACCAAGCATCAGCCCCTACTGGCCAAATGCTAATTGCTAAATGCTAAGTGCTCGAATCGGGCAGGGTTAAGACTAACTGATGACGCGCAGGGGTTCAGTGTGATATCGAACTTATTCTTCTTCGATCTCAGACTCTTCGTGGGGAAGTAATTCTAATGTGTCATCGGCTCCGCGGGAAAATCCGCAACCTGATCTAGATAAGCGATGTAAGCCGCAAGCAGGCGATAGGTTTCATAGTAGTCGTCGAGCCGAATGGCTGAAAGCTTGTCTTTCGACGTATGCAGTATAGCGGCATTCCAAGTTTCCTGAGTTAATGAGTGAACGGTGATACGAGGGATATTGCGCTCAGCAAACGATTCCGCGTCGCTGCTGCCGATCTGATCTACGTTGACCCCGGTGACAGGTACGTTCAGTTGCTTTGCGATAAAAGCGAGTGCGCCAATCAATCGCTTGTCTGAATGGGTGGCCCAGACCTCGCTCGGCGCCAGGCCTAGAGTGTCCATGTTCACCATTGCATCGGTCGCGGCGACTTGTTCCTTGGTCATTTGTCGCACGTAAAAACGCGAGCCGACCAAGCCCTTCTCCTCGTCTGTGAACCCGATGAAGATGTAAGTATGTTTGCGCGGCTCAATCTTTACCGCTTGGTAGAGGGACGGCAGCAGCGAAGCGCCGCTCCAGTTGTCGACGACTCCATCACCTGCGGACACGCGATCGAAGTGAGCTCCTACGATAATGACCTTGTCAGAACTGCCCGGCAGCAAACACATGACGTTGGGGAGCTTCGATCCCTTTACTACTTGTTCGGAAATATGATGTCCATTGCAGCCCGCTTCAGCGAACAATTGCTTTAGTGTCGCCTCACGTTGCCCGTTGTCGCCGGAGTATTTCCGGAGGCGGGCTTCGACCCCTTCACGCGGCACCAACGTGAACCGGACTTTCTCGGCAGTCGCAGCTATCCAGGCGTGCAGCAATAGCACGGCAGCCATAACAGCGAAAAACTTCGAGCGCGGAATCGGATTACACATGTACCTAGAATACTGCTTTGCTCCTACCCAGACTCGAAGCAGCCGAGAAAAAACGCAAAGTTATGGTTCTGCTGATTCGTTTCGCGGTCGACAGGAAGAGCTGCCCGTGAACTCAACGAAGGGCACGCCGCCCGCCTGAATAGGAAATTCCAGAAGCGGTGAGATGATTCATCATCAAGGGCTGGCCCACTATTTGCACCCAGATCTTCCAGTTTCCCGGCGGAATGATCGAGGTCAGTGCTTGAGTGCCGGTCAGCGATGGCCTGATGTTGTCGAGTGCGGTGTAGAAGGTTCCTGAGACCGGATCGGAGAAATAGATTTTCAGCCGATTCACGGTCGCAGTGCTGGCGAAGGTTGCGTCAATTTTATTAATCGTCCAGTGAAGCGAATTTCCCGTGATCGAAGCGGACACGGTTAAACAATTGTCGATGCCGCTTTCGACCGCTGTGCCTTCCTCGTAATCGTTGAGCATGATGCCCACGAATTCGAGCTGTGTCGATCTGCTGTAATTGCTGTTAATAATGCCGGCGGTATCGAGAAACTCCTGTCCGCAGCGGCGGGCCGACACGCGGTTGGTTCCCCACGAAGCATTGTTGTCGTCAAAGCCGGCTTTGAGCATTCCCAGCGCGGCCATTCCAGGATGCGTTTTAGCTTGCTGGTAGAAGCCAGGATAATAGTTTGGCCCCTCGGTTACCAGGAGTTGCTTCATCACATCCCACCGTGGAGGGTTCATGAAGGCGTAACATCCATCGCTCGCCACATGCTTCCAGCAAGCGGAGTCGCCTTCGTCCTCAAACCAGTATTCGAAAGGCGTGGCATAACCGTTGGTGTAGGCTTTCACCGTCGCCCACACGCCGGTGTTGCTGTTCCAATCGGTCCCCTTCCAGTCGGCTTCGTGGATAAAAAAGGCAGCGACGTTTTTGACACCACGCTTCAGATACCAAGGCTGGTTCGCGTAATGGGCGTTGATGTAATCGAAAAGAGCTTCCAGTTCGGTGATGATGCACTTCTTTTGATTCCCCGGACCCTTGGGGCAAGCGGCCGAAAACGCTCCCTTGTCAATCATCATCCCCAGGCGCAGCGGGCAGGTCGTGGTGAAACACCCGCTGAGATAATTCGCGATGGCATTGCTGTTGGTCAGATTGCGAGCCTGCTTCGAATCGTGGTTACCGTACCAGTTGAGCAAGATGCTGTATCCACCGGCAGCCAGCATTCGATTGACTTGCCGGGCGATCTGGGCAGGATCGTTCTGATCGTAGCCCACGATGATGTGACTATTGCTGGCGGGCATAACCCCGTTTGGAGTGGTAACGGTTCCGGTTTGGGTCTTGCCGAACCAAGGCTGCATGTGCCAAATGATTTTTGTGGTCGAGCCTGCGTAGAGCAGGGAGTGGACATCGTCGAAGTTTGTATTGGCGGCTCGGGGAACGGGAACTGGAGTCTGCGCCCCAATGTTGGCAGGATTGCTCTTCAGACCGGGAAAACTGGAGCTCGCACTGGTGTTATTCGCAGTCTGCTCAGTCCGATTCGTGGGACTTCCGTTCACAATCGACTGCGCGAATCCAACAGAGGTCAGAAGCAGAACGAAAAGTAATTTGCTCGTCATTCCGCTACCGATCTTGCGATCCCTGAGGCGATTTAGCTACGATTGGCTCCGAACTAGGCTGCAGCGATTACTCCAACTACCTCGCAATTCTAGAATGTTGGTCGGGGCGAGAGGATTTGAACCTCCGACCCCCTGCGCCCAAGGCAGGTGCGCTACCAGGCTGCGCTACGCCCCGACTCTGTTGAAGTTCCATTCGATTATAGACGACTGTTCTGATTTGGTTGTCGATTCACTACGCTCCGGGCGCACGGTATAATTGCAGTTTAATGATGCAGACTCGCCGTTATGCCCTGGTGGCTTACGTGAGGAATCCAGTCGGGGAATTTGTCGAGCGCCTCCGGCGGGAACTGCATCCTGAGTTGCCTCATCTGCCGGCTCACCTTACTGTGCTCCCACCTCGTTGTCTGCAAGGCGGCGAATTATCGGCGCTAGCGATGTTGGAAGAAGTCTGCAGCCAAGTAAATCCATTCGAAATTACCTTGGGGGATGTGGAAACCTTTGTCCCAGTCACCCCGACAGTTTTCATCCGCGTCGCCCACGCCGCTTACCGGATGCGCGAACTGCATGATCAGCTGAACACCAAAGCTTTGGCCGCAAACGAAGAATGGCCTTACATGCCGCACTTGACCATCGTCAAAATGAGCCGGGAAGACCAGGCGCAACAGGCGTTCACGACTGCACGCGACCGCTGGGCGGAATTCGAGGGTGGGCGTCACATCCAAGTGAACGAGCTGACGTTCGTCCGCGAAGATAAGCAGAATTGTTGGGTGGATCTGGCCGGAGTTCCACTTGGCAAACGTCTGGTTTCTCCACAAAGTCGTTAATCCCGATTGCCGCTGATTACATTCGCCAATCAATTTCAATTCCGCTCTGCACCTTGTCCCGATTCCGGAAGTACATGTCCTTCTCTCTCATGGCCAAGGCCGCGGCTGGGGCGTACATAAGAACTTGGGGTGCTGGGCGGATGCCGCTCTCCGAGCCGGTTTCCGAGCACGCCGAGGGACGCTATGCAGATCGGAGTTTACGGATCCGGGTACCTGGGAACGCTGGTATCAGCCTGTCTCGCTGATTTCGGTACACCCGTAATCTGCTGCCATCCGGACAGCTCGCGCATGGTAGCAATGGCGCAGGGCAATGTCCCCTTTTTCGAGAAAAATCTGAATGAAGTGATCAAGCGCAACGTGCGTGCCGGGCGATTGGCATACTCGACCGACATGGAAGCTTTTGCCCGCAGGGCGCGGGTGATATTTCTGGCGGAAGATAGTCCCGAGCATCTTGCGGATCATGTTTTGCGGATCGCGCGTCTGGCTCCCAAGCCTCCTGTTCTCTCACTGGTGACACCAGTATCCGTGGGCACTGCTACTGGAATCGAACGGCGGCTAACGGAAGCGGGTTTGAAGGCTACGCTGGTTTCCCAGCCTGTTTTCTTCACTCCCGGCTGTGCAGTGGAAGACTTTAATTGGCCCGATCGCATCATTCTGGGAACGGGTTCTAACGAAGCCGTGCTGGCCATCAAGCAGATCTTTCATCCTTTAGTGATGCGCGGTGTTCCGGTGATTGTCACTAATCACGAAACTGCTGAGTTGATTCGCGAATCGGCCACCGCTTTCGTGGCTACCAAGATTTCGTTCATCAATGAGCTGTCTA
>DATHJP010000025.1:0-10006 GCA_035489695.1 Terriglobales bacterium | reverse complement strand
AAGCCGGTTGGGAAGGCCGGCCGGCTGGCAAACATACAAGTCATCAAAGCCATCATCGTCGATGTCGCCGACTGAAACTCCGTTGTGCCCGTAAATGTCAATTCCGCATGCGCCATCGAGAACCGTCCGCCAGTAGTCCGCTCCATGGAGCAACTGAGAAGTGTAAGACGAATTATTGCCCAAGGCCTGCCTGGTAATGTCCGCAAAGATGGGAGCAAGGGATCGACTTTGCGTCTCATCGAGCGCCTGCCACTTCCGCAGCTGAAAGGGTCCGGCTTCAGACGAAGCAGTCTCCCACTCCATATCCCAATGCCCCACACGTTGCTCGCGGTAGAAATCCTGACCTGAGCCGACTAGTTCATAGCGGACTCGAGTATGCAGGCGGCTTGGTGAATGCGCATCAATACCGATTACTTGGAATTCAGCAGTCACAATCTTCGAAAAGGAGCTCAGGGCAGATCGCAATTCCTGGAGAAATGCGTCTCGAGCAAGAGCAGGCCCCTCGGTGAACTTATTTCGATGGACCTCAAGTGCCGGCCCGGAGCGCAAAAGGCCCGATTCGAGAGGCCGCAGCGAGGAGCCCGAGAAATCCGAAGCGACAGCCTTTTCGAATGCTTGAAGGCCGTGCGGGGATTGCAGCAAACTCGAACTCCACGTCGCGAGAGTCGCCGCGATCTGGTCCTGATATTTTTCGGTGACGAACTCGTCCGAACCTGCCTGCACTTTCAAGAGCGTCGCATCGAGCGGAGTCTGCGCTCGATAGTGAGGATGCAGGTGGAACTTACAATTTGGTAAGTGTTCGCTCCCAGAATCGAGATGAAAGAGAGGAAAATTGAGGCCGCGACCGGGGACCAGCGTCGCGAAAGCTCCCTGGCAGCATCGGATCAGAAAGTTGCGTCGGCTGGCGTCTACCGGGCAATGACTAGACGGATAATATTTCTTTGATGCCCGACTCAGAACCATTCCCCCAAATCTACCTGCGGAATTCGCAATCTAACAGCCGCGTGGGAACCCGTCAAGATTGCGTGAAGCGCACTATGCGCCCTGTTGTATCCTTTATCAAATATCTGAATGTACGCGCTTATGAACAGGAACTCACTACGCATCTCTAGACTTACTCCACAATCCAAAAGATGCATCGTCGCGTTAGTGGCCGTGCTGCCACTGGTCTGTCCCGCTCGCAGCTTCGCTTACCAAGATACATCCGCCGTAAAACCAGTCACGAGCGACACTCCAGAAGCCCACCTGGGCAAGGGTTACGACGCCTTAAAGCAAGACAGGTACGACGCCGCTGCCAGCGAATTTCGGGCCGCTCTTGAAATCGATCCCACGCTGACTTTGAGGGCGCGGTTTCCCTTAGCAGTTGCCCTTTTCGAATTGCATAAGTCCGATGAAGCACGCCGCGAACTGGAAATCGTTCGCCGTGAAGTCGGAGATCACCCAAACGTCCTTTATTACCTCGGAAGGCTGGACCTGGACGCTCGCAACTTCACGGGCGCAATCCGGAATTTGAAACAGGCAGTCGCCAAGCCCCCTTTTCCCGACACTGCTTATTATCTCGGATACGCTTACTTCAAGCAGGGTGACTTAACCTCCGCCGAAAAGTGGTTGAAGGTTGCCGCGGAGACGAATCCGCGTGACGCGCGGGTCCAGTATCAGCTCAGTTCTGTGTATCGCAAACAAGGCCGTGAACAGGACGCGCTAAAAGCAGTCGCGAGGTCAGAGGAACTTCGTCAACGCGATACCAATGAGAGCAGGATAAAGCTCGAGTGCGCGCAAAAGCTGGATCAGGGTCCACGTGAAGAAGCGTTCGCGGTCTGCGAGCAATTGTACGATCCCGACAACGCAGAGAAACTTGCCGCGCTGGGCACGACCTACGGCCAGCATGGAGAGTTGGAAAGAGCGTTGAAGCCTTTGCGCCGGGCGGCGGAGTTGGCTCCCCAATCGCCGCAGATGCAATACAACCTTGCGTACGCTCATTACCAGCTTAACCAGCTTGAAGAGGCGCGCGCGCCGCTGGCAAACGCCCTCCAGCGATGGCCGGATTTATTTCCACTGAACGCCCTTTATGGAGCGGTGCTGCTGAAGCTTGGCCAGGATCGTCCAGCTTACGATGCTCTGCGCCACGCTCATCAACTGAATCCCCAGGATCCTGCAACCTTGGAACTGCTCCATACTGTGACCCTCACTCTTGCGTCGAAAAGTCAGGCAGCCCGGCAGTATTCCGATTCACTTCGTTATCTTGAAGAAGCTGCTGCGCTACGGCCTCAGGATCCGGAATCTCACCGGCGCATGGCTGACATTTACTCCGCTCTTGGTCGCCCGGCACAAGCGAGGGCCGAACAAACAAAAGCTGACAGCTTGACCAAGGCTCCAATCAAAGTCCAATAGCAAAATCCAACTCGCTAGCCTTCACTCAGCAACCGCCTGTGCCATGCGATCAGAAGTGCGGTCCCGATAATCATAAGGCCGATGCAGAGGCCGATCCAGATTCCCAGCGCGCCCCATCCCAGGCTGAAACAAAGCACGCAACCTAAAGGAAGCCCGATGAACCAGTAGGCAACCAGGTTTGCCAGCATCGGTGTTTGCGTGTCTCCAGTGCCGCGCAAAGCTCCGGTGGCGACAGTCTGGACACCGTCGAACAACTGAAAGGCAGCCGCAACCACTAGAAGCGAAGCGCCCACTCGAATCACATTCGGGTCGGGAGAAAACAATCGCGCAATATATCTGGGGATGCTAATAAACACTAGTCCCGAAGATGCCATGAATGCCACACCCAGCGCGATGGCGGACCATCCAGCCCGCATCGCTCCCGTCCGATCCCCTCTTCCTAGTTGTTGCCCAACTCGAACCGCTGCGGCAGAACTGATTCCCAAGGGAACCATGAATGTGAACGCCGCACAGTTCAGAGCAATCTCATGTCCCGACAATGGCACCGGACCAAGCTTTGCACAGAACGCGGTGGCTGCGGAGAACGCGCCAATCTCAAACAGGATCTGCGTGGCCGCCGGCGTCCCCAGCCGCAGCAAAGCAAGCACTCTTTGAAACTCGATTCGCATTGCCCCAGCCCACATCGGCATTCTGCGCTTTGATTCCACGTAGACAAGCGTGATGAGAAGCACCAAAGCCATATAAATGCGCGACAGACACGTCGACCAACCAGACCCGGTAATTCCCATGGCTCGAAATCCCAGGTGGCCATAGATCAGCACCCAATCTCCAAAAGCATTTGCGGCATTTGCGGAAACCAGCGCGAACATGATGGGATAGACCACGTTGATAGCCTGAAGGTATCGCCGCAATGCGAAATAAGTGAGCAGGGGCAACGTGCCCCAATTGAGCGCTCGCAAGAATGGGCGCATGGGATCGACCAGTTCCGAGCTGATTCCGAACAATTGCATCAATGTCGGCCACAGAGAGACGCCCAGCATGAGAATAGGTGTCACGAGAAATGCAATGAACAGACCGTTCACCAACCATTGCCGGGCATCCTGATGATCCTCGCGTCCGTAGGCGTGAGAGACCAGAGTGTCCATGCCAAGCAAAAGCCCTCCACCGAAGATCACGACGCTGTGGTATAGGCTCTGGCCTAGTCCCGTGGCCCCAATGGCGACTGCGCTGTTCGGCAGCCGGCCAACCATGATGGTGTCCACGATACCCATCGTCATCCAGCCGACTTCGGCGATGACCAGCGGAAGGGCCAGACGGATTGTTGGGCGAAACTCTGGGCGCAGTGCCTTCAGGAACGTGAGCATATTCAGGGTGCCGGCGGGACGCCGGCGCTACGATCGGATCACTCGACCGCCAGGTAGATATAACGCAGTAGAAATAATCCGGTGAGTATCCAAAGCACGATGCTGACTTCGCGATATTTGCCTGCTGCCAGTTTGACGATCGAAAACGCGATCACGCCCAGACTTAATCCCGTGGCGATGCTGAACGTCAATGGTGTCGCCAGCATGGTCATGAATGCGGGAAAGGCTTCAGTGAAATCCGCCCATTTCACGTGCGCGATGGATTGCGTCATTAACGCTCCCACCAGGATCAGGGCCGGCGCAGTGGCAAAGCCCGGAACCGCAGTCGCCAACGGAGAAAACAACAAAGCCACCAGGAACAACAGGGCCACAAATACATTGCTGAGTCCGGTGCGAGCTCCCGCGGCAATTCCTGCAGCACTCTCAATGTAACTGGTCACCGTGGACGTTCCCGTCAAGGCGCCAAACATGGTGCCAACGCCATCAGCCAGAAGGACTCGCCCAACCCGCGGAATTTTTCCATTCTTAATGAATCCCGCTTGCTCGCACACCCCCACCAGCGTGCCCACGTTATCGAAGAGGTCCACAAAGAGGAACGCAAAGACGATCTCCAACAATCCCAGGTGCATCGCACTGCGAAAGTCCAGTTGCAGCAGCGTGCTCGAGGGCTGCGGCATGGCGACCACGCCGGACGGCCATGACGCTATTCCGCGGACGATCCCGAACAACGTGGTTCCAAGTATGCCGAGCAGGATGGCGCCATTGATTCGCCGTGCCATCAATACCAGCGTGAGCACGATACCGAAGCAAGCAGCCTGCACTGCGCGATCAGAAAAGTTTCCAATACTCACGAACGTGGCTGGATTTGCTACCACCAGTTTGGCGTTACGCATGCCGACAAATGCTATGAACAGCCCGATGCCTGCGGCGGTCGAATGTTTCAGGCAGTCCGGAATTCCGTCGACTATTTGTTCGCGCACTCGGGTGACAGTTAGAAGCACAAACAGAACTCCGGAAAAGAAAACCACCCCCAGCGCCGTGCGCCACGGAATATGCATGCCAATGCAAACCGAGTAAGTGAAATAGGCATTCAATGACATGCCGGGTGCAAGCGCGATGGGATAATTGGCGTACAACCCCATCACTAATGTTGCAACCGCCGCAGAAACACAGGTGGCGAAAACCACCCCTTCCGGCGGCATTCCAGCCTGTGCCAGGATTTGCGGATTCACCACGACGATGTAGGCCATCGTCATGAAGGTGGTAGCACCGCCCAGAAGTTCCTGCCTTACAGTGGTCCGATTCTCTGTCAGCTTGAAATAGCGATCGAGCAGCGGGTTCACTCGCGATCCTTTTTGCATCACGGAGGCGTTCCAAAAGTCCTACAGAGTACCATTAACCGCAGGCATCCTGCAGAAGACGCCAAGGTCCGAATTGTGCAGCTCCAACCTGCAGCTTTTCGCGGTTATTTTTCAGAGTTGAGAGCGAGCTTCCGTATCTGGTTCAAGTACTCAACGTAGATCGGGATCGGAATATCAGGGGAATCGCCGTCATTGAGGAAATGTTCCAGGCGGATCTCAATCGGTATCGAGCTGATGATCTCGCGGAAGCGAGGCATCTGCAGATATTTGACCTTCCATATTTCGAACATCAACGACCGGAACTGTTCGCTGATGAATCCCATCTTGCGCTCATCCAGATAAACGGCGTCAAAGTGATGTTCGGCCAGCGTTTTGCGTATGGGATCGTCGGGCGCGGAGAATGTATAGACCAAGTGGAAAGCATCGGCGAGATCGCCCCAGAGGTCCTTTTCTTCACGCGCGGTAAAGCGGAATGCCGTTCCAGTTCGCTGCTGGGCCAGGCGGGCGCGATCGCTCGGCTGCAGTCCATGACGCCCCAGTTCGTCGTCAAACCAGCGAAGTCGTTCTGTCGTCAAATTGTGCCGGAGAAACTCCACTGCATAAGCATTCGGCAGATACAGTTTGGGATCGGCATCAAGGCGTCCGAGCCAGCGATTCCAGTCCTTATGCTCCAGAACACCGATCAACTCCGACAATTCACCGACGGTCGTGTCAGGGTGATATTTCACGGACTGCCAGAAATGTTCCGTGGAATCGTAAGCCGCTCCGAAAAGTCGAATGCCTTCCTCGATCGGATACCAGTTCGAGAGTACCCTTCCTGGAATTGAGGGGGACGCACTCCAGCAGTTCAGAGAATGCTTCCATTTCTCTTGCACTGCCAGAAATGCCTCGACGTAGCCGGGCGGCACTGGCTCCTTGACGGCACCGATGGCTTGGCGAAGCTCTTCACTAGTATGCGTAACCAGCGCTTCGAGCGGACGTTCGTCGGTCATCGAAACAACGCGGCTCTCGATTCCGCGGCGCAACAACTCCTGCCGGATACGACTACTGGTGTCGTCCGGCTTCCAGCGCCGGGTCTGAGATTCAATGTAAGGAAACAACTCGGCGAGCGAGTTGAATTCGATGAAGCCATGAATGGCGAAGGTGACTGGATGTCCATCTTTCAAAATGATCGTAGAAGGTGTGACCACTGCTTGCAGTGAGACTTGGTCGGCTCGCAAGGGAATGACCAGCATCGCCCCAATGAGAGCAAGCTGGAGCATCAATCCAGACACGGCATGTCGTTTTCTTGGAAACTCTTTCATGTCAACACTCCTGCAGTGGTCGTCTAATATAACAATTCTTTCAAACGCCAACCCTGATCTTGGACAAGCCGTGGTGCAGCCGCTCTATAGAAAAATAGAGCTAATGCCGATGGCTTCTCCTGCCGATAGACAAAGTGGGAAACCCGCGCGAGGCCATGACAGTTTGGATTGATGTTCTGGTAGTCAGGGTTTAGCGAGTCGGCAGCGTGGACGAGCAGGGGGCCACCGGGACACTCTGTTGACGCTGCCGCAGTGGCCAGCCTGAAAGCGGCACGTTCCCGATTTAGCGATGAACGGTGCCCTGATGATCCCTAACTCGAAAGTCCCTGTCACACCGCCATCGCCATGTGTCACCTCAGACGAGCCTCCAAACTGGAGCCGCGCCCCCCTGTACAAACAATTGCTGTTGGCGGTGATCTTTTTGATGACATTTTTGCTCCTGGACAGGTCATCGGCAGCCTCCCAGGCGTGGGCCGGAGCCCCAACTTGGTACCTTCCGGTGGGACTGGCTTTGGCGCTGCTGTTGTGTGGCGGCATGTGGTATCTGCCGCTGGTGTTCATTTCTACCCTGCTCGCGGCCCTGGTGAACTACCACCGCCCAATCCTTTCCTGGTGCGGAGTTCCTGGGTTGGCGGTCTACATCACCTATATCGGCGGTGTGATCATCCTCAGAGGACGGTCTCGAATCGATCCCCAGCTTGGCAAGGTGCGGGACGTCGCACGGTTTGCCCTGGTCTTGCTCGCCGCTGCAATTCCCAGCGCTCTCATTGGGACCCTGACCCTGCTGGGAGACAACTTGATCAGCCGGTCCGACGCGCTCAAGACAGCGATAAATTGGTGGGCGAGCGATGCCATCGCGATTATTACATTTGGTCCTTTTCTGCTGCTGTACGTCGCCCCGCGGGTGAACTCATGGATGGGGATGGAGGCCAATCTTCACCCCTCGGCGCCGGGCCCACGGCGCCACGTATCCCGTCTCGAGATCTTGGAGAAGGCCGCCCAAGTCGGCTCGGTTTTGACGGCCATCTGGCTGGTCTTTGGCTTCGCGCCCGCGATTCCTTATCAGCCTCTCTATCTGCTCTTCATTCCGGTTATCTGGGTTGCGATCCGTCACGGTCTGCCGGGCGCAACCCTTGCCACGTTTTCCCTCAACGTGGGAATGATGTTCGCGGCCTACATCACGCACGCCCCAGGGGTGGGACTGCCCCGTCTACAACTTGCCATGCTGGCGCTGGGTTTAACCAGCCTTTGCGTTGGAACGGTGGTCACCGAACGCAAGCGGGCGGAGTTTGAATTGGAAAAACGGGCCACCCTGGAGACCTTCGCGGCTGAAATCGGCACCGCACTGACTCGAAGCGGGACCTTACGTGGAGGCCTCGAACTTTGTGTGGAGGCCTTTGTCCGTCACCTCGACGCAGTCCTGGTGCGGGTTTGGTCTCTCAATGATTCCACCAAGCTTCTACAGCTCGAGGCAAATGCAGGAAGCTACACCAGCATGAATGGCGGGCGCCGCCGGGTACCGGAGCTCGTATTTGAACTCGAGCAAATCGCCCGGGAACGGACGCCATATTTCACCAATGACCTTCCTAATGACGGCAGGGTCCGCGATAAGGAGTGGATTCGAGAGGAGAATGTGGTTGCTTTCGCAGGTCAACCGTTGATCGTGGGAAAGCACTTTGTGGGGATACTCACCGCGTATGCGCGCCAGCCATTTACGGAAAATACCCGCAAGATCATGGCGACCATGGCGGAAAGCATCGCCCAGTTTATGGTCAGGATAAAGGCGGAAGCGGAGCTGCAACGGGCAAAAGTCGCCGCCGAAGACGCCAACCGCGCCAAAAGCGAATTCCTGGCTAACATGAGCCATGAAATCCGCACTCCCATGAATGGAATCATCGGAATGACGGAACTGGCGCTGGACACTGAACTCACGAAGGAACAGCGCGAATATCTGGAGATGGTGAAGAGCTCCGCCGATTCTCTGTTGTCACTGATCAACGACATCCTGGATTTTTCTAAAATCGAGGCCGGAAAGTTGAACATCGAGAGCACCGATTTCAATCTTCGCCAGACTCTGAAAGAAACGATCGACGTCCTAAGCATCCGCGCTCATGAGAAAGGTCTTGAGCTCAGTTGCCTTATTGCGCCGGATCTGTCAGATGCTGTAGTGGGCGATCCAACCAGATTGAAACAGATTGTTGTGAACCTGGTTGGAAACGCCATCAAGTTCACGTCGAAAGGCGAGGTGGTCGTACGAGTTGGGATCGAGACCGGCGACCAAAATGTCTTTCACTTTCAGGTGATCGATACTGGCGTTGGAATCCCGCTCGACAAACAGAAACTGATTTTTGAGGCGTTCACTCAATCCGACAATTCGACCACGCGACAATACGGGGGCACCGGTCTCGGCCTCTCGATCTCCTCAAGGCTGGTCGCCCTCATGGGAGGAAACCTGTGGGTGGAAAGCAAGCCTGGCCACGGGAGCACCTTCCATTTCAAGTTGCCATTTGGACTGCAAAAGCCAAGTGCACGCGGCGCTGTGCCCAGAGGCCTTATTGTGAATCAGTCGCGACCTGCGATCACGAGCCATGCTGTTGCTGAAGACGGGCGGCGTTTCAAGATCCTCGTTGCTGAAGACAATCTGGTGAACCAAAGAGTAGCTACCCGATTCCTGGAGAAAAAAGGTCACACTGTGGTTCTGGCCGAGTCCGGGAAGAAAGCGCTTGCTGCCTGGCGGGAACAGCCTTTCGATCTCATTCTGATGGATGTTCAGATGCCCGACATGGACGGATTCGAAGCCACCGCTGCCATTCGCGAACAAGAGAAGTCCGGCGCGAAACATGTTCCGATCATCGCCATGACCGCCCACGCCATGGTCGGAGATCGTGATCGCTGTCTCGCTGCCGGCATGGATGACTACATTTCGAAACCTGTTAATGCCAGTGACCTGTTCGCAGTCATTAAGCGTCTCATGCTCGCCGCCTCGCCAGTCCCCGCGTAAAAGGAAGGACTGCTTTCGTCATAATGATGACGCCGACCCTCGGTCGCCTTCTCATATGCTCTCTCGTTCAGATTGCTTTCCTTGCTCCCGGCCAATGGTCTTCGTGTCGCTCTTCCGATGACGAAGTAACACAACGATGGATCTCGGAGCCACTACGTATTTCGCCTGTTCCAAGGGCAATCCGCGATTCGAGAAATCGTCGGGACTCGGCAGAGCCGTGTCCACAACTCTCTTCCACTCCTGTGCTGTTCCCTCCTGGACCTGGAACTCCAACTCCTCCCAATACGCATTGATCATTGCGTAGATGTCATCATCGCCTTGGGAAGCGCCGTGCAGGCAGAACGCCAGGCTGCGAGAGTCGTAGGAAAGGTCGACGGTTGGGCCTACTCCGTACCATGAGACATCCTCTCGCCAGAACCTGCTGCGGCTCAGGGCAGGATGATTTTTTCGGAACGCAATCATGCTTTTGAAGAAACGAAAAACTTCCTGGTTCGCCGGCAGTTGGCTCCAGTCCAGCCATCCCGTTTCGTTGTCCTGGTTATAGGGATTGTTGTTGCCGAACTGCGTGTTCAGGAATTCGTCCCC
>DATHJP010000024.1:0-3215 GCA_035489695.1 Terriglobales bacterium | reverse complement strand
ATCGCCGCAATGACGTACGAGTCTGAGCCCGCGCCGTTGCTGTCGAGAACTTTCAAGTTGATCAGGTTTACCCGCGGCGCAACTCCAACAATCGCACCGCCGGATCGGGACCCGTTGCCGCCGATGATGCCGGCTACGTGTGTACCGTGGCCGTAGCCATCATGGGTGTCGGTCCCAGGGACAAAGCTTTCGCTGTACACCACGCGGGACAGGCCAGTGACCGGATCATGCAAGTCAGGATGATCACTGATGCCGCTGTCGATTACAGCTACGCCAACTCCCGCTCCTTCAAAGCCATAGCTGTGGGCGACGTCGCCTCCCACGGCCTCCTCAAAGGCATCGGAACTGGATCCTTTAACCGAGCGGTTGGGTGAAACGTACATGACATCGGAATCGTTGGCCAGAGTAGCCAGGGCGCTCAACGGAATGTTGAACACGCCGCCCTTGACCAGGTTCAATTTCTGGAGATGTCGTCCGCCCAGTTTCGCCATCTTCTGGATGTGAGACTGATTCGGTTTTTCCTTAAACTGTACGATGACTTGGATCGTCTGGTTTTTAATATTGCCGTGTTGGACAGCGTCAGAAAGAGGAGCCAATTCCGGGGAAACACGATTCTTAGCGGCGCCATGTTGTCGATCCGGACCCTGTGAAGCAGGGCTGAAGCTGGCCGCCAACATCAGCATGACCAAGCTGACTCGACGTAATCCTTTGCCTCTTCGGTTCGGCAACGCGATTTGAGCTTCCCGGATCATGTTTTCCTTGCGGATCCCGAAACTTACTGCCCACATCTGCGACCACTGCTATCAGTGCATGCGACTGGCCAAGGTGCTTTTTGGAAGTAAGACGTTCTTTATCAGTGGAATTGAACCAATTTCAAAAAATGGGCTGGCGGACAGAATGTCCGGCTAAGATTTACACTCCAGCTCCTAAAACCCTGATCTGGCGACGCTTGCGATGAAATGGCCGGGGCGGACAAGTTGTCCGCATGGCACGATGCCGGGAGACACTCGATTGAAATAACCCGCCGCCTTAGTAGCCTCTTTGTTTATCAACCACTGCCAAAAGCGGCTGGTGGGCAATGTAGCGACGCAGGTTTTCCGAAAACAGCTTGTAATGGCGCTCCCATAGTTTTTCTGTGAGAGCCGCGGTGTGCGGAGTGATTAGCAGATTTTCCAAATCCCACAACGGAGAGTCGGGCGGCAACGGTTCCTGGGCGAACACATCCAAGGCGGCGCCACCGATCTTTTTCTCACGCAACGCTTGCGCGAGTGCCGCTTCGTCCACCAGCGCCCCGCGGCTGACGTTGATGAGACAGGCATCAGGTTTCATTTTTGCAAAACGCGCGGCATTCATCAGACTCCGGGTCGAGGGCGTGAGCGGTGCGGCGAGGATCACGTAATCCGACAGGGATAGCAGTTCATCGATTTGCGAAGAAGAGAAAACCTGTTCGACATGCTCAGGGCTTCCCTGCTCCGGATGTTCGCGTACCGCGATTATCCGCATTCCTAAAGCGGAAGCGCGCTTCGCGACTTCGCCTCCGATGCTGCCCAGACCGACTAGACCCGCGGTTGCACCGGCTAACTCACGCGGGCGGGGGCGCCCGCGCCACATGGACTCTTGTCCCCAGATGTGCTTTTCCTGGAAACGGACTGCGTCGGGCAATCTCTTGGCCAGCGTGAAGAGCAACGCGATCACATGTTCGGCGACGACAGGTCCATGAACTTGACTGGAATTGGTAAGAATGACGTCGCTGTTCACCAGTTCAGGAAAGATCAGCTGATGTACGGCAGCAGCGGGGGAGTGTATCCAGCGCAACTTGGTTGCGATTTTGAATTGCTCCGGACGAAGCGACCAGGCAATGACGATCTCAGCATCGCGAAGATCATCTTCGAGGTCGTCGTAGCTGGTCAGGTGAACTACTTCCAGTTGTGGGAAGTCCTTGTGTAGGCGCTCAGAAAACCATTCGGGAGCTTTCCACATTTCGAAGCGATGATGGAGGATGATGAGAAGCTTCATCGAACATTTGAACCACGAAGGACACTAAGGTACACGAAGGAAAGCGAAAACTTAATCAGCGGCCAACCCCGCTGCCCTTAAACGTTCGCGAGTGTCTATCATTTTTTTTGCACGCGCAGATCGTGCCCAGTCATTTCCTTCGGCTGCGGGATACCAAGCATACCCAATACGGTGGGTGAGATGTCTCGCAACGAGCCATCTGGCTTCAAGGAAAACTGCTTACTATCTGCGGAGACGACAATGAAGGGCACGGGATTAGTGGTATGCGCGGTGTGAGGACCTCCGGTTTTAGGATCGATCATCATTTCGGCATTGCCATGATCGGCGGTAATCAATAAAGCGCCTCCTTTGCCACGGACGACAGGCTCGATGCGTCCCAGGCAGGCGTCCACCACTTCAACGCCTTTCACGGTGGGCTCGATTTTTCCGGAATGGCCGACCATATCAGCATTGGCGAAGTTCACGATGATGACATCGAAAGTTCCGTCTTCCACGGCTTTGATGACGGCGTCGGCGATGCCGGCGGCGCTCATCTCCGGCTTCAAATCATACGTCGCCACTTTGGGCGATGGCACCAGCAAGCGCTCTTCTCCGGGGAAAGGTTCTTCCATGCCGCCGTTGAAAAAATAAGTGACGTGGGCATACTTCTCGGTCTCGGCCACCCGCAAATTACGGAGATTCAACTGAGCCATGACATTGGCCAGAATGTTGTTCAACGACTCCGGAGGAATCACGACTGGCAGTTTGAATTTCTTATCGTAACGCGTCATGCAAACGTAGTGCAGATTCTTGGGCACCCGATCGCGCGGGATGACGGCGTCAAGATCGGCGGCGCCGGGCAGGTCGCTGCCAGCCTGCTCATTGAGTCCGCTGTTGCGAGTCAGGGCGCGAGTGATCTGGCGGACGCGGTCGGCGCGGAAATTAGAACAGATGCAGGAATCTTCGTCACGAATGGTGGCGAGCGGCTGGCCGCGGTTGTCCACACAAACGAACGGCACGATGAACTCGTCAGTCACGTCCTTGTTGTAGGAATCTTTTACTCCCTGAACGGGATCAACGTATTTCGCTGCTTCACCATTTCCGTGCACCATGGCGTTAAAAGCTTTGGCGATGCGCTCCCAGCGGCGATCCCGATCCATGGCGTAATAGCGGCCACTTACGCTAGCAATCTTGCCGGTGCTGTACTCGCGCATTTTCTG
>DATHJP010000023.1:0-4839 GCA_035489695.1 Terriglobales bacterium | reverse complement strand
TCTTTCTCGGTGGCGTGGCCTGGCGGCACAACGATGGAAATATAGAGGACGTACACCTTCCAGCCTCCGGAAGCGAACCGGGCCTTACTGGCGCGCGCGGCGTCAGCAATGCAATCCAGTTCCGCGAATTTATTTTCAGCGAAGAGTTGCCGCATGACGGCCATGTAGTGAGTGACACCTTGAACGTCGGAAGCATCGTGCGCGCTAGGATCCGCAACGCTGCATGGCGCGGCGGCACGCTGCAAAGTCTTGCTAAAGCCAAAGGCTGCATGAGCCAACACGAGTACCAAGGCCACGGACTGGATAACGTTTCTCCAGCGTCGAAAGATAGAGCTTGTGGTGGTGCGAGTCGCCGCACCGACGCCTGGAAGTCTGTTCATGATTGGGGGATGGTACCGGGAGGTAGAAAAGCTGTCGAGATTACTACCGTTCCGTGGGAGCCCTTCCTCTCGCGTGTAGGAAGCTCGGTCACGTCTGGTGCACGTTGCACCTCGACAGTCTGATTTCGCCGGAGATGGCTAGGGAGCACCACTCATCTCTATGCTTCCGTTCCAGTTTTCCTACGTGTGCTTTTTTGCTCAGCTTCGGAGCTTAATCCAGAGTAGCTTGTTGAAGGATCGAAAGAGTCTTTCGCCGAGTTCCCCGGCAGAGAAGGCGTACAAAAATGAAAATCTTGTTCAACCCACCGCTCGCACTATTGGTCATCGGCTTCTTTTATGTCGTCGGGTTCGTCGCGCATGGTCTGAATCAGATGAAAGCCGCCTTGCCTAAACGGTCCTTGATAAGGTTCCGATAGGCCTGGTCGAGTTTCCGGTTTCCGGCTTCCATTTTCTTGTGCATTCCAGAAACCAGAAACCGGAAACCCAACCCAAGTCATCACGCCGAAACTGGCTTTCGCGTCTCCACGGTTTGTCCGTCCTCCACAAACGCCTGTACCCACGCAAGCACGCGAGTCCAGCCTTGCGCGTGATTGGCCGATTGCTCGGGAGCAGTTGCGGCAAATCCGGAGTGACGGATCTTCACTACCGTGCCCGTGCCAACCTTTTGCGGTCCACGAGACTGTAAGCCATGAACCTCGCGAGGCTCCAGCTCCCAACGCACCACAGTCTTCAGCGACTCGCTCCAACTCGGTGTCCAAGAATACACCAGGAGGCGAGGGGGAACGATCTCCAGATATTCACCATCCACGCGGAATGAAGTACCATCGGCCGCCACACCGGTGCTCGACCATTTGCCGCCGGGGCGAAGGTCGCCCGTGCATTCGGTGACGCGATACATGCCCTGCTGTCCCCACCACTTGGGCATTTGGCTGGGATCGGTGATCGCCTGGAAGACGCGTTCCGGCGGCGCGGCGATGAAAATCTCGGCAGTGACTACGTCCTGATCGGGAGTAATTGCGGCGGTGACCATGGGATCTCTCCTGTTACTGTGGCTGTAAGTGTGGCGCGGGCGCCCTCGCCCGCGGATTGTTCTCGACCTAGTTCTTGCGCTGCAAGTCGAAAACTTCGTGCATCTTCTTGCCATCGTTCCCGGTGAACTCCCAGTCTTCGGTGTGATGATTGGCATCGACCAGGGTGACGACGAGACGTCCCATGTGTCCGGGTTGCGCGGCAACCAGATTGGTCGCGTCAAGAAAGTTGAACGTGATGGTCTTGCCATCGGGCGACGCGGTGCCGACCATCCGCGGCTGGTTCCCTGCCCCGCAATAATGCGTCATCAGGAGTCGGTCACCATCGGGGTGGAACATGGTGATCATATCTTCGTGTTCCCCGGTAATTTCGCTCATGAGCGCGGAACCTCCAGAGGTCACGCGGTATGACACTTGCACGGGCTGGCCTTGAGAGCCTTTGCCCGCCCACGAACCGGAGAGGGTCTTCAGAGTGTCAAAGGATTTTTGTGTGTCCGACGCCATAGCAACCGTAGCTATCAGCGCAATTAAGACGACGCGAAGGGTCTTCATTTTCTCTTCTCCTTAATTATTTCTTTTTCGGACGAGCGTTTTCTTTTGCGTATTCGGTTTCGACGAATGTCTTCAGGCTCGCCAGGTTGGCGCTCCAAAAGACACGATACTGTTCAAGCCATGAATCGACTGCCTTGAGCGGCTCGGGATTCAGCCGGTAAAGACGATGGCGCCCGGAACGAGTTTCAACTACCAGGTGCGCCTTGCGCAGTTGCCGCAGATGCTTGGAAATTGCCGGCCGCGATACTGGAAAGGCACTCGCGATCTGTCCCGCCGGCTGAGTTCCCTGCCGCAACAGGTCGAGCAGGGCGCGCCGAGTGGGGTCGGCGAGGGCGTGAAAGGCGGCCTCAGTCGAATATGTAACCGAACGGTTCCGCATAATGCGTAACTATACGGTTACATAATTGTGGATGTCAAGAGTTTTTTTGAATCGGATCAATGGCCGTTGCGAACCAAGTCGAGGAAGGCTCGGTGCACGCGCGTGTCGTCAGAAAGTTCGGGATGAAATGTGGAAGCCATGACTCTTCCCTGCCGGACCGCGACGGGATCGCTACCCTCGGTGGCCACAACTTCGACTTCAGGTCCCACGCGCTCGATTTTTGGCGCGCGAATAAAAACCATCTCCAGCGGCGAGTTTCCCAGTTTGCCGGTGCGGATGGAGCTGTCGATTTGACGTCCGTAGGCGTTGCGGCGAATGCGGATGTCGAGTGCGCCAAGGCCCGTCTGCTTGGGATTTTCCACTTCGTTGGCTAAAAGGATTGCGCCCGCGCACGTGCCGAAAGTAGGTTTGATTCGAACGAACTGCTTCAGCTTTTCAAAGCCTGCTTCCCCGAGCAGGTTCAGGAAAGTGCCACTCTCGCCGCCGGGGATGACCAGGCCCTCGATCTCATCCAGTTGCTCAGGCTTTTTCACCAACACGACTTCCGCACCCAGCTCCTCGAGCCGTTTGCGGTGCGCGTCGAAATCGCCTTGGAGAGCTAGAACGCCGATTTTCATAAGAGACCCGAACAAAACCCTTAAACCACAGAGGACACGAAGGTACACAAAGGAAAACCCGGAGAGCACTGGGGAACTGGTGACCTACCATCCTCTGGTCTGAAGCATGTGCGCTTCGTCCAACCCGGATACGGCCAGGCCCTTCATCGCGCCGGTAAGGTTTTCGCTCACTTCAAGTAACACTTTAGGGTCTTGATAATGGGTGGTGGCTCGGACAATCGCTCGGGCCCTCTTCTCGGCTTCGGGTGGGTCGGCGAAGGTGGTGGAATCTTTCATGAAGATTCCGGAACCTACGAACACAGCTTCGGCTCCGAGTTGCATGACCAGAGACGCGTCGGCTGGAGTGGCGATTCCGCCGGCTGAAAAATTCGGCACCGGAAGCTTCCCTTCTCTGGCGACAATCTGTATCAGTTCGTATGGCGCCTGGTGTTCTTTCGCCTTGGCGTAGAGTTCTTCCTCATTGAGCACAGTGAGTATCTTCATCTCCTGCACGATCTGACGGATGTGCTTGACCGCGTGGACCACGTCGCCGGTGCCGGCTTCGCCCTTGGTTCTTATCATGGCCGCGCCTTCGGCAATTCGCCGCAGGGCCTCGCCCAGGTTGCGCGCGCCGCAGACGAACGGCACGGTGAATTGATGCTTGTCGACGTGATGTGCTTCGTCGGCCGGAGTGAGGACTTCAGATTCGTCGATGTAATCGACGCCAAGTTCCTGCAGAATCTGTGCCTCGGCAAAATGGCCGATGCGGCATTTGGCCATCACCGGAATGGAAACCGCCGCCATAATCTCGCGAATCTTTTTTGGCGATGCCATGCGCGCCACGCCGCCTTCGGCGCGAATTTGCGACGGCACACGCTCCAGCGCCATGACGGCCACCGCGCCAGCCTTCTCGGCGATCTCTGCCTGCTTGGCATCGGTGACGTCCATGATGACGCCGCCTTTTAACATTTCCGCCAAGCCGGTCTTCAGGCGCAAACTGGTGGAGCTTCCATTGTTTTGTGACATGAGGAACTCTTTTCTGGATCGTCAAGAGAAGCGTCTGCTGGCGCTTCGGAATCCGCTTGTAAACTGGTCTTATTCTATAACGCGGACGCGCCCTAGCGCAGATAACTCGAAGAGCAAAGGCGATAACCACAAAGGGCACGAAGGATCACGAAGGAAAACCTTTATCGGGCGTCACTGCCGCGGGACACCGGCGCTACCTTGAGGACTCGACAAATTTGGCAAACATGCGTTTGGGGTCGATGGCCAGGAAAGTTCCGCGGCTGCGGGCTAGCACTTCGCCCTTTTGATTTAGGATCTCCGCACTATTGACGTGGCGCTTTCCTCGGACACGGATTTCGCGCGACTCCACACGCAAAGGCTGGTTCAGGGGCACGGGCTTTAGATAATCAACCGTGATCTGCGTGGTCAGCGCGACTACCTGGCGCAGCTTGTTTACTTTACCCATGGCTTCGTCGAGGACAGTTGCGATGATTCCGCCATGGCAATGTCCCGGTGGGCCGGTAAATTTCTTGCCCAAGCGAAAACGGCACACGAAGCGATCTAGTTCTTGGTCATACACGAATTTCAGGCGCATGCCGTCGGCATTGTTTCCGCCGCAGGCAAAACAGTAATTTTTCTGCAATTGCACGTAACGAGTGTCGTGTCCGTGGCCATGCGGTTTCTTCGGCATAGCCAGAATTCTATCCTGCGAAACCTTGAATGGGGCGGCGGGCTATTTCGGCGGCTCCTGAAAGTGATAACATCGCGAAACTCCGGAGGTGATGTCAAATGCTACGTTTCGTAGATATCGCATTGGGAATCGGGTTGTCGTGCGCTTTGTTGGCAGGGGCGTCACCAGCGCCCGTCGACAATGTGCGGAAGACGGCTCCGAACTTTAC
>DATHJP010000022.1:0-2342 GCA_035489695.1 Terriglobales bacterium | reverse complement strand
ATCTTGGCATCACGGTAATACCGGGAAACCGGGGATGATCCGTGGCAGCCCGAGGCTCCTCTGATCTGAACGGAATCAGAAGCGGCTCTCACGGCAGCTCTCGACGTGAAATACTTGGCCATCAACGTCTTTTCAAAAACTTCCGGAAGATGTTCATCGTCCGCGCGGCAGGCGTTGTGGCACAGGGAACTGCCTGCCTCTAAATCGGTGCCCATTCTGGCGATCAATGATCCGATCATCCCAATCTCGCCCACGATCTTGTCACCGATCTTTCGCGTGGCCGCGTAAGCGACGCTTTCTTGGAAACATCCTCTCAGAAGCCCCAATGCCGAGCAGGCCGTGCTGACTCTTCCGTAGTGCAAACCAACCGGTGCGACATGTGATTGGGCGAAACCAGGTTTGCCGATGAGATTGGCTGATGGCACTTCCACATCCTGGAAGTGAAGCTGCGCCAGACCGGCCGCACGGAACCCCATCAAATCGGAGATGGGCTCTACGCGAAGACCGGGAGTTTCCCTGGGCACCAGACAAGCCACGGAACGTCCCCCGAGTGTCCCAAATACCAGAAATACTGCGGCGAATTGGGCGCAGCTTATCCATTTCTTGGTGCCGTTCAGGATGAGCGGGTGATCCTCGGATTTCTGTGTGAATTCGGTGACCAGGGATTGAATGGCACTTCCCGCGCATGGCTCCGTCAACGCAAAAGCCCCGATCATTTCCCCTTTCGCCAAGGGCGGAAGCCATCGTCCTTTTTGCTCCTTCGTGCCCCACTTGAGCAGCGCCATGGATACCATGGCTTGGACCGTCAGCACGCCCGTCAAGGAGGAAGATCCCCTCCCCATGGCTTCATTCAGCAAACCGAATGTCACGATGTCCCAGCCCTGTCCACCGTATTCCGGCGGCAGACTAGAGCCCAAATAACCAGCTCTTGCCAGCATCGATATCACGTGATCAGGAATTCTTTGCTCCCGATCCCATGCTTCGGCAAACGGTTCAACGTTCAACGCAACAAAATTCTTGAACTCCGCGTGCCTGGCCTTGTGTTGTTCAGTCAATAGATGCTGCATATCAAAGGCGGCACTTAATCACCTGCCCCGTTCTTTCTCACGACAAACGCCGCAGCCGCGTTGAGGGACTTGAAATTTTCAATGTCCAAATCTTCCATGCCCACTTCGATTGCAAAGGTCTTTTCGATGAACGTCATCAATTGGACCGCGAACAGGGAGTTCACGAGGCCCGACTCGAACAGATTGTCGTCATCGTCCAAATCTGCGACGTTAATGGAACTCAATAGGAAGCGCCTGACGGTTTCCTTGACCCCGTTTTCTTCGCCTGCATTCACTGACGTCATGATTCAGCCCTCTGGATAAACATAGAATCCTCTCCCCGTCTTCCGACCCAAATGCCCCGCATGCACCAACTTCCTCAGCAACGGGCAGCACCGATACTTTGGATCCTGAAAGCTTTCATAAAGAATGTCGAGGGAACGCGTCACCGTATCCAAACCGATCAAGTCGGCTGTCTCCAACGGACCCATCTTGTGTCCGAAGCATTTCTTGAAAATCGTGTCGATCTTGTCCGCCGTCGCTACCTGGTCCTGCAAGACAAACGCGGCCTCGTTCATGAACAAATGGGAAATGCGGTTTGAGACGAAGCCCGGCATGTCCTCGACGATGATCGCCTCCTTATTGAGCCGTGAAAACAGCTGCAGCAAGGTCTCCACGGTTCGGTCCGAGGTGTGAAATCCGCGGATCACCTCAACGGTTGGCTTCAGATGGACTGGATTCATCAAGTGGATGCCGACGACATTCGCCGGGCGCTTCGTCGCACTGCCGATTTGCGTGATGGAAATACATGACGTATTAGCCCCAAAACAGACTTCGGGGGACATCACTCGCTCCAGATTTTCATACACCTGCTTCTTGATTTCCCAGTTCTCCGTAACGTTCTCGATGACGAAGTCGCAAGGCGCCAGGTCCCGCAATTCAGTCGTCAAGTCCATTCGCGTTATGGCCTCCTCCTTCGTAATCCGGGGCAAGGTCTTCGACAACAAGGGGACGACGCGTATGTTCTTCAACACGTTGGCTTGCGCTCGCTGCAATATCTCTTCGGAAATGTCGACCACTACCGCGGATATCCCGTGAAGGACCAAGTCGGTTACGACGCCAACGCCGATGTTTCCTGCGCCAAGAACGCCTACCTTACCGAATTCCATCTTACGAGGCTCTTCGTCTCAGGGTGTTGTACCGCCTCTGCTGACCCCGTTGAGCGGCCGCCGCAATCGTGGTGGCGCCTTGGATCTCTCCAGGCGCCGCACTCAATTTGGCGGCGAGTAGGGTCAC
>DATHJP010000021.1:0-2142 GCA_035489695.1 Terriglobales bacterium | reverse complement strand
ACTTCGAGTCGCTTCATGAGTCCTCTCCGGGTTCAACTTCTGAGCCTATCTCATGAACCCTTCCATCTGAATCGCCGGGTGTGGCCCGTGAGGATCGTTTCCGGTTAGCCCGTTACACAGCCGCTGAGACGCCTGGGTGAGAAGTGTTTCTTATAAGCGACGCCCTTGGCGTCCTGGATGAACGAGGTTTGCTTCCGCGACCTCTGTACTCGCTGGCGATACTCCAGAGGTACATGGCTGCATAGGCTCGCCAAGGCCGCCAGGCTTCAGCGCGTTGCTCAAGCTCACGAGAGCTTTCTAATTTCAGGGCGTGCAGAAGGCCGAGGTCGCCGCACGGAAACGCATCGGGTTCCCCGAGGGCTCGCATGGCCACGTATTGTGCTGTCCATTTTCCAATGCCGGCAATCTCACGGAGCCGAGTCAGGAAGGCTTCGGAGTCCACGATCCCGTCAAAACGAATCTGCCCACTGCATACCGCACGAGCGAGGGCCTGAATGGTCTCGGCCCGGGCTCGAGGCAGCCCAATGCTGGCAAGCCTAGCCTTGGCAAGGACCTCGGGTGTGGGAAAAAGATGCGTGAGTCCGCTTGCCCCGTGAAAAGGCTGGCCAAAAGTCTTTACGACCCGACCGGCTAGAGTGGTCGCGCCTTTGACGCTAACCTGCTGGCCGAGGACGGCTCGAGTTGCTAGTTCGAAACCAGTCCAGCATCCCGGTACCCGCAGACCAGGATGTGCATTTATGCGGGAAGCCAATGCAATTTCGGTTCTAAGACCTTGCGCGATGGCTGCCCAATCTGCGTTCAGATCAAACATTGCACGTATCCGCTCCACGATAAAGAAGAGCGAACGTGGATTGCCAAACTGCACCCGCACGACCAGGGTGTTATTTCTCTCGTCAAGAGAGATCTCAAAATACCCGTGGTCACCATCCAAAGAAATAGAACGGCGATAACTGCCACGTTCCACTGCTTCGACGCCGGGAGTGGCGCGCGGCGCCAGAAAAGCCAGAATACCGTTCCAGTCATAAGGCGGACGGAAACGAAGGCGGAAGAGGTACTGATTCTCTGGCTGCATGACCGTCTGTCGCACCAGGCGCCGCAGTTGGGTCGGCGTCCGATGAAAGGCCGTGAGAATCCCGGCGTTGAATCGTCGTACGCACCCGAAACCCGAAGCGAGAGCGACTTGGTTCATGGGTAACCTGGTCTCGTCGATGAGCTTCTTCGAAAAGTGCAGCCGTCGGGTTTGAGCTACCGCACTCGGCGTAGCTCCCAGATGCCGGAGGAACAGGCGGCGAAGGTGGCGCGAACCGACTCCTAGGCGCTCTGCAAGACCTTCTACCCCTCCGTCCTCCAAGCCACTCTCGCCGATCAGCCGCAAAGCTCTCGAAACTGTGTTTGAAGTCCCTAACCAAGCCGGAGTTCCGGGCGAGCATTCCGGTCGGCAACGCAGGCAGGGCCGGAAACCCGCTTCCGCGGCGGCAGCGGCGCTAGGAAAATAGCGGACATTTTTCTCTTTCGCGGTAGGTGCGGGACAAATCGAACGACAATAAACTCTGCTGGTGAGCACACCGATGAAGAACTTGCCGTCAAAGCGGGCATCGCGCGACAGCCTTGCTCGCGAACATACTTGCCAATCCAGATTCATGTGCTTCGCAAATCATGATAGTCGCTCCCACAGAGCAAAGTGGACGTTTTCGGACCAAGCTCCCTAAACCGCATATTTTGCTCTTTCTTCTGGTTGGTGAGCGCCTGTGATCCAACTTCTGTCGCAGTTCCTTTCACCGCGGGCGGGACCAGTGGGACAGCGCCTGGTCGACAGTGAGGTCCGCAAACGTCCAACCTTTCAGGAGCAGCGTCCGCAAACGTCCAACCTTGTTCTGCCGGTTGATCTATTTTGACTTTCAGGAATGCATCGCGTAACGCCGCGTCAGTTAGCTCTTTTCCAGCGGAAGCATCGTGTTAACCGCGAACCGGAAACGTGCAGACCAGCAGTTCGGGCGTCGGTGCCAAAGACAGATTCCAAAGGAGACGACATGAAATCCAGGATATTGACATGCTCGACCGCGATGACCTTGTTTGTTGCACTGGCGGTGCCGGTTCGGTTCGCGGCACAAACCAACTACAGCGTAGTCGAGCTCGGCGAAC
>DATHJP010000020.1:0-2511 GCA_035489695.1 Terriglobales bacterium | reverse complement strand
AACTGTTCCAGGGCGGAAGATCATATTGCCTGAGGCTGCGATACGTCCTGGCCAATGGCACTCTGAAAGCGGACCAGAGCGACCCTGAAAACATGAAGTACCTCGATCTGCGTGGTGCGGACCTCCATCAGAGAGGTTTGTGCGTTGAGCACATCGAGGTGGGTGCTTGTTCCAGCGTCGCAGCGCGCGATCACCGGCCGAAGTGCGTCGTCGGCCTGTTCTTGGACTTTTTCTTGCGACTCCAAAACCCCTCCCAACTCGGCGCGCAGCCAGTCGAACCGGGGCGCCACGCCCGCCTCGAAACGATAGGTGGTGTTTCGCATGTCCTCGGTCAATATGGATTGTTATTCTTCGGATTCGACTAGGCGGCGCCGACCGTGATCAACTCTTTAATCGCTGGTTTGCCTATGGGCTTGGAGCGCCTCTTGGCTTCGGTCGGCCGCTTGAGGAGGAACTGGTTTTTTCCACGTAAATCGACAATAATCGGCTGTTTGCCCGATTCGATGATGGCCTCACGCAGGTTGTCGTCATCTCGAGTGATGACAAGGACCTCGGAATGCCCAACCAACTCTTCAGGATTGCGCACCAGACGGCTGGATAGGTGGGGAATGTGGCGCTGAATGTACTCCCGATTGGCGCCGGTAATCAAAGAAGTTTCAATTCCCTGATCGTGAATCTTGACGTCGTAGCCTTTGCCAATGAGATGTTCCGCGATGAGCACGATCGGACTCTCCCGCAAGTCATCGGTTCCTGCCTTGAAGGCCAGCCCGTTGAAACCGATCCGCGCATGTCCATTCTTTGGCACCGCCTCGATGGCCCGCTTGAGATGCGCTTCATTACTGGCCAGAATAGAACGCATCACCGGCAACTCCACGCCGGCACGGGAGGCAATTTGAACAATCATACGCAGGTCTTTTGGCAAACAGGATCCGCCGAAGGGCAGGCCAGGCCGCAAATAGGCCGGGGAGATGTTCAGCTTGCGGTCTTGAACGAAAAGACCCATCAGAGACTGGCCGTCGATGGAGAGTGCCGAGCAGAGTGCGCCAACCTCGTTGCCAAAGGCGACTTTGAGAGCATGAAAGGCGTTGCAGACCGCTTTCAACATCTCGGCCTCCCGCAACGGCGCCCAGTGCAGCCGATCGGTGACACCGCCAAAGAGTCCCTGGACGACTTCCTCGTTGTCGTCCGGTTTTCCCGTCGCGCTGCCCACAACAACGAAGGGTGGGTCATAATAGTCTGCGATGGCGCAGCCTTCCCGCAAAAACTCAGGAACAACAACGAGGTCGCTATCTTGATAGAGTTGAGATGGCGGGCGTTCGGGGTGAAGGAGCGGCAAGACCACCGACTCGGCCGTGCCGGCGGGCACGGTGCTTCGGAGAATCACCACGTGTCGATCCATCTTTTCCCGCATGGCTTTGCCAATCAGTTCGGCCGTCTGGCGCAACGCGGTAAGTTCGAGGCTGCCGTCCGGCCCAGTGGGTGTCCCCACGCAAATGATTGAAGCATCGCTCGCAAGCACCGCCGCCATGCCATCGCTGGTTGCGGTAATGCGCCCCTGCCGATGCGCGTCGGCGATCAGATCGTCCAGACCTGTCTCGACAACCGTCGGGCGGCCGGCAGCCAATTTCTCGACTTTCGAAGACACAACGTCGACGCCGATTATCTCGTGTCCTTCCTTGGCCAGACAAGCCGCAGTCACGCAACCGACATAACCGAGACCGAATATGCTTACTTTCATTTTGGTTTTCTTTCGTTGACTTTTTTTCAGATTACTCTTGAGTTTTAGAGTTACAGACTCCGGGCTTGCGACTAGCCCGGATATTTCACACCCCGCTCGAGAATTCGACAGAGTGCCGGGTGGGGGCACCCGGCCTACAGCGGCCGCGACCCTCTGCCTGTAGGCCGGGTGCCCCCACCCGCGGCATCCGACGTGTGAAATATCCAGGCTAGGGAGAAACGCGACCGAGCAAGGCGGGGGCGTTCGCGTCCGACGACACAGACTCCTTCTGGATTCCTACGACAGCCGAGAGACCCAGTTGAACTCCTGGATTGTCCCCATCCAGAGCGATGCGAACGGGCACCATCGCGTTTTGGCGGATCAACGCGTGGAGGGTGGCAGGTACGAGCGAAGGCTGAAGTTGCTTGTCCGTTACAAGACCTATGGATTCAACCTTCCCGGACAGCTTGCCTTTCCCGGAAGCATCGAGGGATATATCCGCCGGACTGCCGATTCGAAACTTACGCAAGTCCCTCTCGTCCACCCAGGCCTCGACCCAGGGGCGGCCGATCCATAACGAAATCATCGGTTCGCCGACCCGCGCCGCGCCGCCCACCTCAACGATACGCTCCAGCACCCGGCCATCTTGCGGCGCCCTAATGACCGAAGCGTCCACGTCGGCTTCGGCGGCGCCGACTCCGGCGCGAGCAATCGCGATTTGAGACTCCAGAACGGAGAGGTGCGCCCGCAGAACGCTCAACCCGTCGAGTTCGTTCACTGCTTTCTGGTAATTA
>DATHJP010000019.1:0-6482 GCA_035489695.1 Terriglobales bacterium | reverse complement strand
GAAAGCTGCGAGTCTCTCCAACGACCGTGAATCCTTGGCCATCGCCGAGGAAGTAGCCCGCGTCTATTCCCGATATGGCTACAGGGCATCGATAGCGCGAGAAATCGAAATGACGAAGCAGTTGGTAAAGCACCGGTATGTGGATCCGGTCGATTTTGCCTACTCCTATGCTGAATTGGGCGACAAAGAACAAACCTTCGCTTGGCTCGAAAAGGCATTTGCTGAGAAATCCGGCGGGCTGGAAGTGATTAAGACCGTCCCCGCACTCGACCAGTGGCACTCCGACCCGCGCTACGTTGAACTGCTGAAAAAGATGGGAATGCCTCAATAGACGCCTGCTACAACACCGCCGTCTCGTGGATCGTCTTACCTTCTGCAAAGCGCGCCAGATCGAGCAGTGCTGCGTTAACTAAACTGGTCTTCCGGGTGAGAATGAGATCAGACAAAATCTTCCCCGTCGCCGGCGCATGCATCACTCCATGCCCGCTGAAACCATTCGCCAGATAAAATCCCGGCACTTCCGGCACCGGCCCAAGAATCGGATGATGATCCGGAGTCATCTCGTACAACCCTGCCCACACCCGTTTCGGATTCACCGCCAAATTTTCGAACACCGGCACCCGATCCGCCGCCCGGATCAGAATTCTCTCAATGAACCCTGGATCGAAATCGGTTTTGTATCCAGGAGTCTCCTCAGGATCATTCCATGCCAGCAGGAATCCCAAGCCTTCAGGCCGGAAGTGAAATCCATTCGACATATCAATGATCATGGGCGCGCTGTGCGGAAATCGATCGAAAGGTTCAGTCGGAACCAGCATGCGCCGCAGCGGTTCCACGGGAAGATCGATCCCCACCATGCGCGCCACTCCTGCCGCCCACGCTCCCGCGGCGTTGACGACAATGCGCGTGGCTACGGTGCCTTTGCTGGTGTCCACGCTGGCAACTCCGCGATCATCGCGGTGAATAGCAGTCACGGTAGCGTTCTTCCACAACGTGGCGCCGTGATCGCCCGCCCACGACATGAAACCAATCATCGCGCTGTAAGGATCAACGAAACCGTCAGTCGGACAAAAGCTGCCCCCGACAATGTCATCCGAGCGAAGCTGCGGAAACCAATTGCGAATTTCCTTCGCATCAACCAGGCGGACATCTTTCAGCCCCATCGCCACTTGCTTTTCGAAGTTTGTCCGCAGGTATGCAAGATGTTTTTCGTCGGTGGCGCAGAATAAATATCCTTGTGGCCGGTAACCGCCAGGGTGTCCCAGGCGCTCATCAAAACTGGCATAGAACGGAATCGAGTAAAGCGACATCTGGATATTGATCGGCGTAGAAAACTGAGCTCTCACGCCACCCATGCTCTTCCCCGTAGATCCCTTACCCTGCGCACTTTCCCGCTCGATTACCAAAACCTCTTTACACCCAGCCGCGGTGAGATGATAGGCGATACTTGACCCGACAATCCCCGCGCCAATAATCACCACCTCGGCAGTCTGCATGAACCGTTGTGAGCCCTTAATCTCAAAGTTGACGAAACATTGTAGAGCCAAGTCTGTATTGGTTTTGCTTTGGCCTTTAAATCGACAATCAACAATCGTAAACCGTAAATTCCCCCCTCGTTACTCCTGTGCCTTGAACCGTTCCCTCGTCCACCTTAAACTTGAAGTATGCACGCGCACGCCGGCCACCACGGGAACGAACGAGCTACACGGATTCTGCGGTTCTCGCTCGTCGTCACCCTGGCCTACATCGTGCTGTTGGTAGTTGCGGGAATCCGCTCACACTCGCTGGCACTGCTCTCTGAGGCTGGCCACAATCTTTCCGACTTCTTTGCCCTGCTGCTCTCGCTGATAGCCGTATATCTGCAATCGCGGCCTCCCAGCGCCACCAAGACCTACGGCTATCACCGGGCCGGAGTCCTCGCCGCGCTGGCGAATGCAGCTTCCCTGGTCGCGGTGTCGGTTCTGATTTTCTATGAAGCCTTCAAGCGCTTGCAGAACCCGCAACAGGTTCACGCCGAAGTCATGATCGGAGTCGCCGCCGCCGGAGTTGTGATGAATGGTGTGATTGCGGTGCTCCTCTACCGTACTGGAAGAGACATTAACCTGCGCAGCGCTTTCCTGCACGAAATCGGTGACACGCTTTCCACCGCCGCCGTAATCGCAGGCGGCTGGGCCATCTTAGCTACAGGCCAGAATTGGATTGACTCGGCGCTTTCCTTCGGCATCGGCGCTCTGATTCTCTGGTCAGGCTTCGGTATCGTGCGCGAGACATTAAACATCCTGCTCGAAGGCACTCCCCGGGGAATAAAACTTGAGCGCGTGGAAGCCGCCATTCGTGAAATTGACGGGGTAAACGATGTCCACGACCTGCACGTCTGGAACCTCGGCTCCGAGACTCGTGCTCTCTCTTGTCACATCTCCATTGCCGACATTCCGCCGTCTGTCAGTGAACGGATCCTTCGCGATGTCAAGGGATGCCTGCATTCAGAGTTCCGCATCGACCACACCACAATTCAGTTCGAAAACGCGGTCTGCGAAGTCGCCCACGGATGCGTGATTCCGGTCACCGACCAACACTAGGGATTTTCGATTTACGATTGTCGATTTTCGCCTGAAGAGCCCACTGAGCTGGCGCCATGGATTTTCAATCGGCAATCGTAAATCGAAAATCGTAAATTCTTCAATTCATCAATTCTTCTGCGCTTCATAAATCTCCCGAACTCTCTCAATCGTGTCCGCTTCTTCCGGAAGCTTGTCATGACGTATCCGCACAATCCGTGGAAAGCGCAATGCGAATCCACTGTTGTGTCGCTCCGACCGCATCATGTTATTGAATGCAACCTCCAGCACAATCTTCGGTTCCACGATGAGCCGAAACCCTTGATCTTCGACCGTGTGTTCCAGAAACCACTTCGTCATCTCAGCGATTTCGGCGTCGGTGAGTCCCGAATACGCTTTGCCGATATTCACCAGTCGCTCGCCATCGCGCACTGCAAAGGTGTAGTCACTCAAAACGCCTATGCGTTTGCCATGCCCGTACTCCACGGCAGTAACTACCACGTCGAGCGTGGCCAGTTCGCGCTTGAGCTTCAGCCATGATTTTCCCCGCCGCCCCAGGGTGTACGCCGACGCAACATCTTTAATCATCAACCCTTCATTGCCCCGGGCTTGCGCCGCTTCAAACAAAGCATCAAGTTCCTGCGCGGACGAGGCGCGAAACACAGGTGCGCGAATTACCTTCGCGTTCGCTGCCTCCTCCCCGTCCTCAAATGTCAATTGGCCTTGCGCCCCAGAAGAACGTTTTGTCGCCGGAATCCTTGTCGCGGATAGCAACTGATCGAGAATCTGTGCTCGTTCCCGCCATGGACGATCCAACAGCAATTCGCCTCTGGCATAAAGCACGTCAAACGCGAGGTACGCCACTGGAACTTGTCGCATCATCTCTTCACTGACCTTCTTCCTTCCCAACCGCTGTTGTAGTGCGCTGAACGGAAGAGCGCGCCCAGGCTCGTTGGATTCCGCCGAAAGATAACTCCAGGCCACAATCTCTCCATCAAGAATCACGTCCTCGGGTAGCCCTGCCAGCACAGCGGGCAATTCCGGAAAAGACTCGGTAATGTCATCGCGAGTACGCGAAAAGATGCGTACTTCTCCGCCCGCACAATGCGCCTGCGCACGGATGCCGTCGTACTTGTCTTCCACCGCCGCCTCTTCGAAGTAACTAAGCGCCTCTTCCGCGGATTCCGCCGGACTCGCCAGCATGAATCCCAGAGGATGGAACAACCGCATCTTCGCTTCGGCAAGTTTTCCAGCCAGCGCTAACTTCAGCGTCTCACCGATATCTCCCAGCAACATGTTGCCGCGTTGTACCTCTTTAAGCGTGCTGCCGTAGGCTTTGGCGATCGCCTCTTCCACCAGACTCTCCTTCAATCCAATCCGCAGATCGCCGGTAATAATCTTTACGATGTACTTGGCCTCAAGGGGCGCCGATAGCGAAAGCAGTCCCCGTACCATCACCCCCTTCGCCGCCGGTCCCCGCGCAGCCGCAATCTGACGTAATCTCTCTTGTACTTCGAGCACATTCAAGCCACGCCCGGTCGCGGGCAATACTTCCCCAGCCACTGCTCCCAGATCGCCATGCCGCCGGTATGCGGCAGTGAGTTCCGCTTCGCTCCTTCCGGAGAGTTCCGCTACCATCCGCCACAGCAAAGCCCCGCCGACCTGAAGTGTGGTTTCCTCCCACAAGGGAAACGCTCTGCCGGGAAGAAAAACTGCCGAGACCGATGCCTCCTCCAGCGTGCGCGTCTTCAAGTACTCGGCAACAATCGCAATCTTTTCCAGTTTTTTGGTGGTGCCCGCAATCCGTTCGCAGGCTTCAACTAGTCTCTGCATGTGGTCGCCGTTGATACTTCAGGCTGCAGACTGAAGGCATCCTGCCTCCAATTCGACAGCCCGCCAAATCGTCCTTAAGTTCCCCAATTCTCTCTATTTACAGCCGTTCCAGCTCCTCGGAATCGCCCTTCGCGTGTGGTATCCTTAACCCTGATACTTCGCTGAGAGAAAGATCATCTAATCTCATATGCGGTCTCTGAAAACCTGGTTGCGATTCCTCGTATCCGTTCAACTCCTGCCTGCGCTGGAGAGCGGCGAGGAGACGCTCGTGGGCGGTCAAGCCGTGCTCGAGGGCGTTATGATGCGCTCTCCGCACGCTTGGGCGATCGCCTGTCGCAAACCCTCCGGCGAGATCTCAACCCACAGCGAACCGCTGGAACGGCTCTCCGAGAAACACAAATGGATGGGTTGGCCCATCGTCCGCGGCGTAATGACTCTCGGACATGCCATGACGCTCGGATTCCGCGCCCTACGTTTTTCGGCCAACGTCGCCCTCGACGAAATACCTGCCGACGACAAAGGCACGAAGCTTGAAGTCAGCGGCTGGATGGCTGCCATCAACATTATCTTCTCCGTCGGCTTTTTTATTTTCATGTATAAATTTCTTCCCTTGCTGGCTGCCACCGAACTGAAACGCATCAATCCGATCTTCGGCGAGCAGATTATCTTCAACCTGGTGGATGGCGCTATCCGCATCGCTCTGTTCCTGCTGTTCATCTGGGGAGTTTCACTTTGGCGGGACATTCATCGCGTCTACGAATATCACGGTGCTGAGCACAAGACAGTTTTCGCTTTCGAAAATGGCGATCCCCTGGATACCGCCTCAGTGCAGAAGTACACGACCTATCATCCCCGCTGTGGGACTAGCTTCCTGATGACGGTCATGCTGATTTCGATCCTGGTGTATACGCTAATCCCAGTGACAACATTCTGGGCACGTTTCGGCATTCGAATCGCATTGTTGCCGTTCATTGCTGGCGCATCTTACGAAATTATTCGCTTTGCCGCGCGACATCGCGGGTCGCTGTTCGCCTTGATGACCGCCCCCGGCCTCTGGCTGCAACGCATCACCACCCAGCCCCCCTCGGACCAGCAGGCGGAATGTGCCATCGTCGCCCTGAACCATGCCATGACGCTGGAAAAACAGCGCGGCGGCGAGTTGGTTATTGCCTAGCGGGCCCGCCGCTAAATTTCCTGCTTTTCTCGACGCATACAATTAAATAATTCTTGTAGTACTGGCCACTGATCACTGGCCACTGACCACTATGTTTGACCGCCTCAACCAAATCGAAGCTCGCTACGAGGAATTGACCCAGGCTCTCGCCTCGCCCGATATCATGACCGATTCGGCGAAGTTCCAGAAGACGGCCAAGGCCCATAGCGAAATCTCGCCCATGGTGGAAAGATATCGCGAGTACAAGGATTTGAAAAAAGGTATCGCCGAGAGTCGCGCCATGCTGGCCGAGGAAAAAGATCCCGAGATGCGCGCCTACGCCCAGGAAGAGCTCGACAAGCTGGAAGCCCGTGTTGCCGCAGTGGAAGCTGAACTCAAAGTACTGCTCCTGCCCAAGGATCCCAACGACGAAAAAGATGTCATCCTCGAAATTCGCGCCGGCACCGGAGGCGATGAAGCCACCCTGTTCGCCGCCGAAATGTTCCGTATGTACACTCGCTATGCGGAAACTCAGGGCTGGAAGGTGGAAGTGCTCTCGACTTCCGAATCATCTGTCGGCGGATTGAAAGAAGTCATCGCCATCATCGAAGGCAAGCGTGTTTATTCGCGACTGAAATACGAAAGCGGCGTGCACCGCGTACAACGGGTTCCAGCAACTGAGCAACAAGGACGCGTGCATACTTCGGCCGTAACCGTCGCGGTCCTACCGGAAGCTGAGGACGTCGATATCAAAATAGAAGCCAAGGACTTACGCATCGACACATTTTGTTCCTCCGGCCCCGGCGGCCAGTCCGTAAACACGACTTATTCCGCCGTCCGTATCACTCACCTGCCCACGAACACCGTGGTCAGCTGCCAGGATGAGAAATCCCAGATCAAGAATCGGGAGAAAGGCATGCGCGTGTTACGCTCACGCC
>DATHJP010000018.1:0-6566 GCA_035489695.1 Terriglobales bacterium | reverse complement strand
GTTCAGTACGAGGCCCATCGACTCAGCAAGCCGGAACGAATCTACTTCGACCTTCACGATACCGCCCTGGCGCCAGGACTCTTCGGGAAGACGATCGAGGTGGGAGACGCACTTCTGTTCCGGATTCGCATCGCCCAGCCTATGCCCGGCGTGACGCGAGTTGTTCTGGAGACTAAGGGAGGATCAAACTTCTCGGTCAGTCTTGAATCCAACCCGTATCGCCTGCTAGTGGAGATTCGCGCTCCCGGGACAACCCCGCCTTCGGCGAAGATAAATTTATTTACGCCAAATCCTATCGCTCGACCGACTAAGCAAATGTCATCGTCGAACCAGGAATTGAGTAACCGAAGCACTGCTCCGGTCCCACTGCCCACCCTCAAGTTTCGTCTTGCCCTGGATGCCGGACATGGAGGTTGGGATCTTGGAACAGTAGGACGCAAAGGTTTGATGGAGAAGGATCTGGTGCTCGATATTGTGGAGCGGTTGGGAAAGCTGGTAGAGAACGGTATGGATGCTGAAGTCATATACACCCGCAGCGACGACAATTACGTTGCTTTAGAAAAACGCGCGGAAATCGCGAATCTTTCGCGAGCAGATCTGTTCGTCTCCATTCATGCGAACTACAGCTCCTTAGCATCAGCTCGCGGAGTGGAAACTTACTACACCAATACTTACTCCTCGCTACACGCAAGGACTCGTGAAACTGACTCCGATCCGGGGACAGCGCAGAACGTAAGCTGGACCAACGTAGACATTCGAGAAAAAGTGCAGGAATCGCGGCGAGTCGCAAGCAACGTGCAGCGCGAGCTATATGACATGCTCAGGGCCAACCACTCGGGCATCCGTGACCGGGGCGTAAAGGAAGCTCAATACGTAGTGCTGACTGGGACCTCGATGCCGGCGATTCTAGCGGAAGTTTCATTCGTCAGCAGTCCAGCTGACGAGAATAATCTGCAAAATTCAACCTACCGCCAACAAATAGCGGAAGCGTTGTACAAGGGTATTGTCCGCTATGCCAGTGAATCCGGCCGAGTGAAACTGGCCAGCACCTCCGGGAAGCCCACGGGAAGATAAGCGCCGTCCCATCATCAATCCAAAAGAAAATCTCGCCGTTAACCAACGACGAGGTTCTTTCGTAAAACCTCTAGTTGTAGGGGCTCTACGGTAATCCGGGACAAGTATTCTTTTCATCGTTCTGGAAACTAAGCCAGTGGTTCACCGGGAAGCTCTTAGGTCCTCCGAAGTAGTCGATGAACACCAGATCCTGCAGGTGATAGGTGAAACCGCCCACGGCGTACGCGTGATCATCCAACACCAGCGGATCACCAATCTCCATAATGCTGTTGTCTGAGCAGGGAACACGGTTGTCCACGAACGGGTCGTCCATCCACTCCCCGATCTCATGCGACAGGGCAGCGGTGTCCTGTGAAAACACTCCTGAACCCTGGTCTGTGCATACCTATTCTCCTTCGTTTACTGCATAGTTCTTGGGGAAGCCGGGAGAAATCCCAGCCTTATGGAGTCATCCTCGGTGCGAAGCGACTGGACGAGACAAAACCCAAGTCGGACGATGTTGCACGTGCTTGCTGGGAAAGTCAATGTGAAATTTGTGGAATTCTCTCAGCACGCAAGCCGCACAGATACAATTATTGTTGAGCAAAGAGCACTACGAAAAACTTGCAACAAATGTGCAACGCATGTGTGCCACGGTCGGTTTCAATGAGACGTGGCAGGTCCCGCGCCGTACTTTTGGAGCCATTTAAGTTCCTCGCGAACTTTAATCTTGCCGTGCCATGGATTTTTCGAAAGCGAATGGCCTTCGCCGGGAAAAATCAGAAGTGTGCTGGGCACACCCAAGTTGTGCAAAGCATGATCGAGCAAATAATTTTCTGACACAGCGACACGAATATCGTTGGCTCCGCCCACGATGTGGGTGGGGGTACGAACTTTGTTGATCTGGAAAATCGCAGCTTCATCGTGATAACGCTGCTGCGCCTCCCAGGGAAGGCCGCCGAGGAAGTAGGCATCGTCGAAGGTAGTATCGTCATTGCCCCAATTGGCGACGTGCTCCACCGCACCCGCGCCGGTTACGGCGACGTTGAATCGCGTGGTTTGAGTGATCAGCCAGTTGGTCATGTATCCGCCATAACTGTAGCCACCGACAGCGAGATGCCCAGGATCGGATATCCCGTCTTTCACCAGCGCATCTACGCCTTCCAAAATATCCTTGCCAGGGCGAGAGACAATATCGGGAACAATCTGCATCAGAAATTTGTCGCCGTAGCCGCTGGATCCGCGGTAATTGGGTTCAAACACGAGCCATCCCTGAGTAGCGGCCAAACGATCCCACTGGTACCAGTCGGCCTCAAAGTGATTGCCGTCGGCAGAGGCGGGGCCTCCGTGAATGAATACGAACGTGGGCAGGTTCTTCGCTTCGAATTTTCCTGGCGGATAAATCAACATGCCTTCAACGGCTGTGCCGTCATCGGCAGTCCACCGATACGGCTTTCCTTGTGGCAGATCGCGTTCAGTAAATAATTTGTTGAAGGCGGTGAGTGGCTTGGCCTGACGCAACTGATCGACACTCTCAGCCAAATAAACTTCGGCGGGTTTCTCCAGACTGGAGTGAGTGAAAGCGATTCGCGGAGAATGACTAGCGTCCGCCAACCGCTCATATGTCCCAGCTCAGCCTGTTTGCGGGGAAAACGCTCCCGTGGGTTGGGACTGAGAATACATTTGAACTTCTGTGCCTAGTCCGCCAGCAGCAAAAACGCCGCCGTTCGATTTCAAGGCATAGCGGGAAACGTCGCCACCGAAATCGGCAGCCCATCGTCGAACGGCTCCGCTATCGGCGTCGACCCAATAGAGTCGCCTCTGCGTGTCAATGTACTTTCCTTCTACCGAACCGATGCTGACCTGGAAAAAAATGTGCTTACTGTCATTGGTCCAGTCGATGTCGTCTTCGACTGCTTGGTTATGAGTTAATTGACGGGCCGGGCGGTCAGGCGAGGCATTGGCCAGATCAACCGAGAAAATTTCAAATTCTTCTACCTTTTCCTGACGCTCGGAAATTGACGTGGTAACGAATGCCAGTCTGCGTCCGTCGGGAGATGCCATCAACTGTTGAACTTTCCACGCGCTCACAGCAAGAGCCCGGGATCCAGGAGTAGCATCGGAAGCTTTGTCATCCTCAGAGTCAGCTTTCACTTTGCTGCTGGCTGCGGCGTGGCGAGAGATGGCGTCAGCAACCTGAAGGCTGAAGATCGTGTCTCCACGTTCGGCATCACGGTACTGCGAGACGTCTTTCCACTCCTTCTTATAAGCATCTTTTTGCGCTTTCGTCCAAGGCGCGCGAGTGACGAAATAGAGCGAGCGGGAATCAGGGGACCAGGCAAAGGCGTGGACTTCCTCTTCTCCTTCCGTAACCGGAAAAGCTTCGCCACCGTTCGGCGAGATTAAATAGAGCTGGGCGGTGTCATTCTCCTCCGTGGAGTCCTTCTCTTTGCTATCGGGCGCCGCCTTACGTTCTGACAAAAATGCGATCCATCGCCCATCGGGAGACCATTGAGGATCGGTGTCGTGGCCGGACCGGGTGAGCTGGGTCAGAGTTCCTTCCTGCTGTCCATGGTCGCGGTAGAGCCACAGATCCTTGCGGAAGATACTCTGCTCCCAGTCGGCGCGCTCGGTTTCGATGACGATGGCCTGGCCGTCTGGCGAGACCCGGATCGCAGGGTATTCGACATAATTAAAGAATTCGTCCAGTGTGAGTTTCGGCTTGTCGGCGGCGTAGGCGGAAACAGAGAGAACGGCAACGAGCACGATGAGCGTCAGATTTCGAATTGTCATAGTTAGTAGTTTTATTGCGCCGGCTGGGCTTCCTTTAGAGCCTCATCCAAGCTTTGACTGGTTTTTGGAGCGTTGCCCTCAGTCAAGCGCCATCCATCATCGTAATGCTTGAATTCGACGCTGGAGCTGTACTGCACGCCTCCGGGATAGAGGGCCGCGCCAACTTCATTTAACGGTACCCATTTCCAGTGAAAATCCACATCGGCGACATTACCGTTCTTGATGATGCCGGTTACTGAAATCAACTCTCTTCGCACCACAGTCACGGGAAAATATTTCGAAACTGCGGCATTACTGGGGACTAGATCTCGAAACGTATCTACCCCTAGCGGGGTGAGTGCCACATCCCAACACGGCGAGGGCGCGATTGTGGGCGAGCAAGGCACGTTTACACCCGTGATCCAACCTCGGCGCTGCAATACCATATATTCGGGAGATAGATAATCTTTATTGGAGATGATTCCGGTGCGCAACCAGAACTGCTGGGCGTTCTTGAAAGTATCAGAGCCAGCGATCAGATCAGCAGCTAGACGCCGCGTCAGAAAATCGCGCGGGGAGCATGCGGCCGCGAAACAGAAAAGTGCCACGGTAAAGACAATTTGCAAGTTCCGCATGAATTCTAAAGGTTGGTGCTAGTTGAGGATTGTAACCAAACGCGATGCCCGACGCGGAAAGAAAGGACGATCCGCGATCTGGCCTTCAAACTTCGCGGCCCAGCGACCTGGAATCAAGGTCCCGCACGAAGGACAGCGGCCCTCGGGCGTGAGACGGTAATCCTGTATGAAGTAGCTATGACGCTTAATCAATGTTTCAGCACAGTTGTGACATCTCGTATCTTCGAGATCACCAACCATTCCGGGTAGATTTCCCGCATAGATATAGCGAAGTCCAGCTCTCTTGCCGATCTCTACTGCACGCAAGAGATCGTCCGGCCGCGTATCGTCGGGATCAGACATCTTGTAGTCTTTGTGAAACGCGGTGACATGCCATGGAATGTAGGGCGAGACAGCAGCCAGAAAATCCGTGAGACGGCGAAGTTCGTCGTTGGAATCGTTGAAACCTGGGATCAGCAGGGTCACAATCTCCAGCCACATTTCCATCTCATGCAGTCGTCGGATAGTGTCGAGGATGGGACCGATTCGTCCTCCAAGTTCGTGATAATGGCGGTCGTCGAAACTCTTCAAGTCAACCTTGTATAAGTCGATCCAAGGACGAAGATATTCCAGGACTTGCGGCGTACCGTTGCCATTCGACACGAAGGCAGTCAAAAGCCCGGCGGCTTTAGCTTCTTTAAATACAGCAACCGCCCATTCGCTAGTGATCAGAGGCTCGTTGTATGTGCTAACCAGAACCTTGGCGCCTTGCTGCAATGCGTCGCGCACTAGGTTTTCAGGGGAGGCTTGCAGTGGGGGCGAGATCGCGCTCGGATCACGCAGTGCTTGCGAGGTTACCCAGTTCTGACAGTATCCACAATGGAGGTCGCACCCAAGCATTCCGAAGCTGTAGGCCAAGGCTCCGGGATAGGCGTGAAAAAAAGGTTTCTTCTCGATGGGATCGCACTGCACCCCGCCGACGTATCCCCACGGGACATACAGCGTTCCGCCGCGATTGTAACGAACTTTACAAACCCCAGGCTGCCCGTCTGCAATCGGACAGCAGTGGCCGCAAGCGTAACAACGAACACGATTACGATCGAGCTTTTCGTAAAGCTCGCCCTCACGCACGTTTTCGTAAACGATGTCACGCAGGCTAGGCACGACTAATTCTCTCTCTGGATATTCTAAATCCTCTGAGTTGGGAATGCAGCGCTGGTTCTACGGAGAGGACGGGGTGGTGCTGCTGGCGAGTTGGTGCCGCTTGATCCAGTCATTGGCTTGTTGCTGGGCCGCGACCACCTGTGCGTGGCTCATCCGCGAAGCCAAGACGGCAACGCGATACTTACTGGCTTCATCTCCGCCCGCCTGGGCAAGGATAGACCAGAAATAGGCTTTGCCCAGGTCCTGAGGCACGCCGCGTCCTGCCCAATAGTAGGCTCCGAGGGTTGCTTGCGCGACCACATGTCCCTGTTCGCCAGCCTTCGAGAACCAACGGACAGCCTCGGAATAATTTTGACTGACTTCTTCACCAGTTGCATAGCGCGCCCCAAGGGCAAACTGCGCCGCTGGATCCCCTTCTTCGGCTAATTTGCGCAGAGCTCCCAAGTCAGTGGCATCGGCCAGGCTGGTCACCGAGTTCGTGGACGGACGTTGGTAAGGCCTTGATTGTTTCGGGGAACTTCTTTGACTTGATCCGCCAATCCCGCTTCTGACCCAAGAGGTAATTGTCCATAACAACACTAGTGCGAGGGTAGCGGCAGCCGTAATCGGCAGAATCCTGCGAAGGGGAAATCGTTCGGGAGCAGCGCTTTCCGCTGCTATCTCGAAACGAGGTCCGGGTAATGCTGTACTAGATACTTCGGAAGCGCTGCGTGCAACTGGCGGCTGGGCAGCTCGGTTTACGGCGGCCAGAGCAGCGTCTGCGAGTTGCTGAAGAATCGTGTTGTCTTTTTCACTAAAGGCATCGGTCTTGGGTGAAAACACTTCAAGAAGCCCGATGACAGTGTGATCGCGATGAATCGGTATCGCCATCATAGAGCGGATACCAAGGACACGACAGGCTTCGCGGTCTACAAGCGAGTCAATCTCCGCGTCGTCGCAACGAAGAAGTTTGCCAGCGCGGAT
>DATHJP010000017.1:0-5368 GCA_035489695.1 Terriglobales bacterium | reverse complement strand
CCGGAATTGAAAGCAGCGGGAGCGATTCCGGGGCGAGCCACCGCTGGGATCCACCTTCCCGGCTACAGTAAAACCGGCATTCGCAAATCAAAGACCGGCCGGTGGCGCGCCGCCGCATTGATCCTTCTGAACCTGTTCATGATCGCGCATATCATCCAGTGGCGGTTAATGGGCAGAACGGTTTCCCCCATTGAGCCATCGGAAACGATGTACACGCTGCAAAAGGGGTTCGTGAACGCGGGCTTCATCTTTTTTAGCCTGGCAATTTTGGCGACGCTCATCTTCGGGCGTTTTGTTTGTGGCTGGGGTTGTCACATTCTTGCGTTGCAGGATTTCTGCGGATGGCTGCTCAAGAAAATGGACCTTCATCCGAAGCCGTTTCGGTCGCGGCTCCTGGTGTATGTCCCGCTCGGCGCCGCGCTGTACATGTTCGTCTGGCCTGTGGTGTATCGATCGATCTGGAACCCGGAGCATCAGCCGCTGATCCCGAAATTCACCAATCATCTGGTGACGACGAATTTCTGGCAGACGTTTCCTTCAGTCGCGGTGGCCATCCCGTTTCTTTTTATTTGCGGTTTTGTGACAGTTTACTTTCTGGGCCAAAAAGGTTTTTGCACGTATGCGTGTCCTTATGGCGGTTTCTTCGGTCTCTCCGACAAATTCTCGCCGGGAAAAATCCGCGTTACGCCTGCGTGCAATCAGTGCGGGCATTGCACTGCCACGTGCACTTCGAACGTGTTGGTGCATGCGGAAGTGAAGCAGTACGGGATGGTGGTCGATCCGGGTTGCATGAAATGCATGGATTGCGTCAGCGTATGTCCAAACGACGCGCTCTACTTCGGCTTTGGGAAGCCGACGCTCCTGGCTCCGAAATCCAATGTCATTAAGAGACATTATTCGTTGACGTGGCCTGAAGAGATCGTCGGCGTGCTGGTGTTTCTTGGAAGTTTTCTTGCTGTTCGCGGTGTTTACGCGCTGGTTCCATTTTTGATGGCGCTTGGCTGTGCTGCAGTCACCACGTTTCTCGTTCTAGAAACGTGGCGATTACTTCGGGGAAGGGAGTTGTCCCTTTACCGGTTCAATTTGAAGTCAGCAGGAAAAATGCATAAAGCGGGCTTGGTGTTTGTGGTCTTCGCGTGTGCGTGGATTGGCTTAAACGTGCACTGCGGGTGGGTTCGCTATCACGAGTTCCTTGGCAACATCGCGTTCAACAAGGTTCATTTGCCCGACGAGCTGGCCTTGGCGCAGCTAGATCCAGCACGCTGGCTCAGCCCGTCCGATCGGGAAAACATTATTCAAGGAAAGGGCCATTATCTGGCGGCTTCGAGGACGGCGTTGTTTGTAAACAATGAAGCTCTGCCGAAGCTGGCCTGGTTTGAATATTTGTTAGGCGACGCTGAGCAATCCGTACAAACGCTCAGCACGGCCGCGGCTTACCAGAAAGACGAGAGCAAAGCTTTGAGTCTCTATTATCGCGGCGCGATCCTGAATCGTTTGGGCCGTTATGACGAAGCGCGCGTCGCTTTAGATGAAGCGCTGGCGGAACGAGATGATTTGATTCTTGCGCGCCAGGAGAAGGGCGAATCACTTTGGCAACTCGGTCGAAGGGACGAAGCTGTTTCGGTTTGGAGCGATGCCGTGCAACGCAACCCCCAGTTGGCACTGGTCAACAACGAGCTTGCAGGAGCGGCGCTTGCAGCAGACAAGCGTGACGAAGCCGATCTGTACGAAAGACAAGCCGACAAATCCACTCCCAACAATCCACTTTACCATTGGATGCTCGGCCGCCGGCTCCAGGACCTCGGCATGATTCAATTAGCCGAAAAACATTTCGAGCAAGCCGGGCAAGTCGGCCCCGGCGTGGGGACGCCCTAACGGATTTTGATTGCTACAGCTACGGGCGTGGCCACGGTGTCGGGCGAGGCCGCGGTGTAGGCAGGGGTCGCACTGCTGGCAAGACGTTAACAACTCCAGTCATGCCACCAAAGCAGTGCAAGGCGCAGAAATACTGGTACATGCCCGGCTGCGTAAAAGTGAACTCATACACGAACCCTGTGTTGTTAAGAATTCCCACCTCACAGTTCATGTTGTCAGGCGAACAAAATTGCCCATCGGCTGTGCACGACGTCCCGCTGGTGACACTATGAGAATCGCTGGCCCAGGTCCAGCGCACAGTGTCACCCACGCTGATGTTGACGGTATCCGGCATAAAGGTGAATTCGTTTTCTACCGGCCCTACTGTGACATCGAAAATCTGGCTCCCGACGTCCCGCTTTCCACTCAAAGCCTGGCGTCCGTACTGATCAACGATGCGGATCCCTGCAATCGCGTGTTTTTCCGGTATTGCGTCAGCGCTTGGTGTATCACCGGCCTTAGCGGGGCACAGATACGCGATCACGAGAAGTAATGTTAGATAACAGATCTGCCGCGAAATTGCGTTTGATTCTCTGATAATTTTCATAGGCTATAACTAGGGCGTTGGCCGAGAGCGCGGACTAGGCCGGGGCCTCGGGGTTGGATTGGCACGGAGCACCACTTCAAATTGCGTCATCATCCCATCGTCCTCGTGTTCCATCATATGGCAATGAAGCATGTACATCCCGACATGGTCGGTGAACTTTAGCTTCACCTCAAGCACCTCACCAGGTGCGAGGTACCAGGTCTCCTTCAGCGCCTCGTAAGGATAACACGCTCCGCCGTTGCGACTCAGGCACTGCTGCGAAACGTCATGTATATGCACCGTATGCGCCTGTCCCGTAGGATTTGTGAACACCCATTTTTCGGTCGTGCCTAATACTGGCCTGGCATCGACACGGCTTGGATCGAATCTGAGTCCATTGATCGTCCAGTGGCCCGCTGTCTGGTCAAAGCTCCAGTTTCGCGTCACTGAAGGTTCGCCGATGTCTGGAAGTGGGCGGAGCGTTGCGGGTACTACGCTGTCATCGGTGACGTCTTGAGTTACTCGGAATTCAAGCAATTGCGTGCCGGTCAGCCCATCCACCAGATAGATGTTTTGTCCCAGTTTGCCTGCGAAATCCACTACGACGTCCAAACGTTCAGCCGGTCCCATGCGCATGCCAGTGCGCGTAACAGGTACGGGAAGCAGACCGCTCTCAGTGCCAATTTGGATGAAGGAGTCACCACTGCTTAGCTCAAGAAAATAGGTGCGGAAATTGGATGCATTCAGGATGCGGAAGCGATATTTACGATCGCCAACCTCGAGGTATGGCTGGTAAACGCCGTTAACCAGAAACTTGTCACCGGTTACGCCATTAGGGTTAAACACGTACGGGATTTGGTTCTTCAGATCGAATTGCCGGTCAGCGATTGCCAAAGGCAGGTCGAACTCGCCGGAGGGAAGCGTCGAGGGATCGGCGGGATCATCTACAATGTACAATCCAGTGAGCCCCATCCACACGTTGCGACCCGTAACGTCCATGCGGTGGTCGTGGTAAAACTGCATCTTCCCTCGCTGGTTGTTACCTTCTTCAATCCCTTCGTAGGCATAAGTGCGCGATCCTCCCATCGGAATAAGCAGAGTGTCTGGCTGGCCGTCGTTATCGGCAGTGGAGTGATTGCCATGATTATGGACCGTCATCTCGCCGGCGGCTGGACCGAGATTATTCGTGAACGTGACATACGTGCTCTGTCCGGTAGGTCTGCGAATTGTTAGGCCCGGGTACGTCCCGCCATAGGTCCACATGTTCGTGCATGGCCCATCGAGGATTTGCACGCATGCTTCGTTGATGCCGATCGAGACGTTCGCGTTCGTATTCACCGGCGGAAAAAGTAGGGGATGCGAGAAACCCGCAGGTGTCAGTGCTGTGGTCCGAGTCGCAGGTGTAGTTGCCCCAGAGATATTGGGTCCAGCCGCTAAGCGGATGCCGATACCGGCAAGGGCAGCCGCAACCACAATCGCGAACAAGGCTTTGACGCTCATATCACCTTACTGAAACGACAGTGATGACTAGCTCAGCTCGGCCGCGGGGCCGGAGTGGGACGCGGCCTCGGGGTAGGCAGAACTCTCGGTCCCGAGATGTATTGGATGGTCAGCACTGGCGGGCTGGCGCTCTCGCGAGTGTCGAAGCGCTTCGCTGTTGCAATGGTCGACTCGTCTCCCAGCACAAGCCAGCCGAAATTGCTGGCCGGATTATTCACCCAAGATTGCACATCGGCAATCATCTGCGCTGAACTCCACGTGTACTGTCCGACACCGCCAACCGACTGGCTGGCACTTACCGTAGCCGAAAAATCTCCGCCTTGCGTTGTCCAGAAAACCGTGTCGAAAAAACGGTGCCGCCATGTGGCGTCGTTCGGTGTAGCCGGCGCTCCGTCACCTTCCCCCATGGGCGCGTGGGAGGTTCCTTCGCCCCAATCGGCAAGCAGCTTGTGTAGCTCCACCGTTAGAGCCCCAGCGGGCGTCATAGACATGTTCATGGTCAGGCTTACGGCTGTGATCGTTGAGCCAGGCGGAACGCTTCCCGCGATGTCGAAAGCGAGCACGCCGCGGCGGAGTTCACCCATACCGTTCTCACCGGCGAAGAAGTGAAAACCAGCGCCGTTGCTGTGGTCGCCCTCAGCAGGATCGTACTCGTAGAGCGTATTATCCTTGCTGGGCATGATGCTGATAGTCGCTGCCATCGTTAGAGTTGCGGCCGTACAGCCAAGTGCAGCCGTGAGTATTAGTGCCAGTAATATCTTAGAACTTCTCATTGAGTGTTGAACGTTGAATATTGAATGTTAAGCGTTGAGAGCGCTACCTACTGATCCGCGCATTCACAACTGATAACCGACATCTGTCACGTGGCAACCGATCACTAGTCACTTCTCACCGACCACCGCGCATCAGGGCCGCGGCGGCGGAGTAGGCCGAGGCCTTGGTGGCGGACTGGATCTTGGTGTCGGACTTGGACGTGGGGTAGATGTTGGCGTAGCCGTCGGTGTGGCCGTTGCCGTAGGCGTAGCAGTCGCTGTTGCAGTAGCTGTGGCTGTTGGTGTAACAGTAGCCGTAGCTGTCGGGGTCGGGCTAGGTGTACCTGTTGGAGTCAATGTCCATCCGCCGGTAGCTGGACCACCTGAACCGTTGCAAAAATACTGAGCGAAGCAGAGGTCGCTACTCTGTATTCCCGCCGTCGCACTTGTGTTGCCGTCAGTCGTCGGGCCGTAGATCACATCAAACCGAGTTTGTCCCTCATACAACCTCACCTCGAAATTGGCCGTGTCGTTCGGACTGGCGAAGTAGACAGCGCGCCATTCGATATTGAAGATGCGATTGGGCGCACTGCCGGTCACAGACGTATAGACGCCGCAATTGCCGCCCGGGTAGCTGGAGCAGCCGCCATTTGAATCGGTTCGTAGATCATCCCAA
>DATHJP010000016.1:0-3231 GCA_035489695.1 Terriglobales bacterium | reverse complement strand
ACCGGGTAGGCCCGAGCGGTCACCCGCTCAGGCCCCCCTCAGAACCGTGCGTGAAAGTTTCCCTTCACACGGCTCAAGCCTTTCTAAGATCAACCTCTGCCGAGGCGATCCGGCAATCAGATTTCGTTGTAGCAGCATCTTGAGTTGCCATCTTATCCCTCCCGGCTGCGAATGCACGGGTTTTTCCGACCGGATAAGTGCGCCAGGCGAAACATCGCCGCTTCTCAAAATACTCGATATTCTCAGGTTGGTAGGGATTGGCTTCTCCCCGAACCTTGATGTGGCGCTCGATAACGGTCCGCGCCACCGAATACATGCTGAGCACGCGCTTCTTTCCTTCGCGGTCCTGGGTCCATACCGAGAAAGCCCCGTGCTGGTCGGCGCAATGATAGCGTCGCTTGATCCAGCCGCGGGATTTGTTCGGATGGTTCCGGCGCGCCCAGCGCCAGAGCATTGCCTTGAGGTAATACCCTACACGGTCGAAGACTCGCTTGGAAACGACGTGTCGATGATAGTTGGCCCAACCCCGCAGCAGCGGGTTGAGTTTGCGGATCAAAACTGCTGCGGCAAGTCCACGGCACTTGCCGATCAGGTGCCGCGCCTTCTCCAGCACGCTGCGCACACTCTGCCGCGTTGGCCGGATCAGCAGTTTATTTCCGTATTTGCGCACTCGCTGTCCCAGGAAGTTGAACCCCTGGGCAATGTGCGTGATGAGTGTCTTTTCTTCCGAGAGCTTCAGTCCGCGCTCCCGGAGAAACTCGACGATGACCGGCTTGACTTTCTGCTCCAGGATTTCCTTGCTGGCCGCAGTGACCAGAAAATCATCCGCGTAGCGGATGAAATTGACTTTGTCGCGCCGGGGTTTAATGGTCGCTCGGATGGCCGCTTCCAGGCCATCGAGTGTCAGGTTGGCAAGCGCTGGCGAGGCGATGCCGCCTTGCGGAGTGCCTGCTGTGGTGGGAAAGAGCCGTTGCTTTTCCATGAACCCGGCCCGTAACCACCGAGCGAGGGTGCGTCGATCCATCGGAATGTGTTCGAGCAACCACTCGTGCGAGATTTCGTCGAAACAGCTTTTAATGTCGCCCTCTAAAACCCAGACGGGCGCGTAGCTCTTGGCCAACGCAATGAAGCATTGAGCGATGGCATCAGCGCAGCAGCGACCTTCGCGGAATCCGTAGGAGTTCCGGTCGGCCCTCGTTTCGGCTACCGGTGCCAGAGCCAGCATGTGCAGGGCTTGTTGGGCGCGGTCCAACATGGTTGGAATACTGAGCGGCCTTAATTTGCCGTTTTTCTTTTTGATGTAGATGCGCCGCAGCGGTTGCGGATGGTAACTACGGCGTGTGAGTTGGTTGACCGCCTGGAATTTCTGGCGGTCGGTGCGCCACACCTTTTTGTCGATCCCCGGTGTGCGGTGTCCCTTGTTTTCAGTCACTCGCTTGACGGCCAGAAATTTGGCCGAACGCGAGTGAGTAAGCAGCCATTGCAAAACTCGCGCTTTGCCGTGGCGATTTTCTCTGATTGCCTTTGCAATACGCATCTGCAGTCTTCTGACCTGTTGCCGGATTTTGTCCCAAGGAAGAGACTTCCAATCACGGCTCTCGGCAGAGGACGCACCAATCGATCCGTGAAGATCAATCGTCATTTGCATTTCCTCCGTGAAGAAGATTCGGCCGATTCTCTTGCAAAGAGAGACCAGATCGACGTGGGCATATCCGCCCGATTACAGGGCGGCCTTGGCTTGTTCGATCCTCTCCATGCCGTCTCCCCTGGGCCTGCCTTGCGGTCGGCTTGCCCTGGACCGGCCAGGGCGGGATACACTCTCAACGGCTTTTCCATGTTCCAGGTCTGTCACCGGACGGGTTAGGTCCACTCTGTACACCGGCGGTGCGCCATTCGCGTCGGGCCACGTTAGAGAGCCCGAACCTGACCGCTTACCTTTTGGTCCAAGCCTTGATCAGCCTCGTATGGCTTGTTCTCTGTGACGATGCTTGCGAGTGTTTAGTAGTTTGACCATACCGCCCGATCCTAGCGTCGCACCCGGATTGAGGCTTCCAGGTTGACTACATTGTCTGGGAGGCTTCAGACCCTTGGCAGCAGTCTGCACCGCCCGCCAAACGCCTGCTCCCATAGAATACCTGCTGCGAAAAGCAGGACTTGGTCAGGAAGAATCCATGCCAAGCAGTGGCAGACTTGACTTCATGTCACAAATAACGACCCAAGCTCAGCGACCCGGCGCACGGGACGCGTGGATTGCAACCACGACGCTCGCGCCGAGTTAGATGCAGCGCACGGTTGAACTCAATCCGCTTCGCGGATAGAGGAGTCATTGCTTTCATCCGGTTCGTTTCCTGAAAATTCTGGAACCTTGTCCTTTCGGAGAGGGCTGATCCGCAAACGCAGATCCATCTCTTGCCGGGGATGATTAATCACCCTCTCCAGAAAGGATTACAACGACGGCTCTACGTAACCGATTCCTCGAGGATATGCAACTGCATGGTCACTCCCCCAAAACCCAGTCCTGTTATGGCGGTGCGCTCTGCGGCCTGGCCAAGCACTACCACAGGACCAGATCTCGGAAGAAGAATTGCATCGCTACTTTCTGTTCCTCACCCTGGAAAAGAAAGTCGCCCGCGCCACCACCACCATCGCCTTGTGCGGCATCAAGTTCCTGTTCCAAAACACCTTCCAGCGTAACTGGACCTGGTTTAAGCTCCTGCGCCCGTCCCGGGAAAACAAACTGCCCGTGGTCTTGAGTCGGGAGGAAGTCCAAAAGATTCTCCCTGGCGTGCGCATGGCGTGTGAGTCGGGCTACCGAAAACGCTCAGCGATGCGCCGCCACGGGCTCCGGATTGAAACACAGACGCGACCGGCGCATTCGCTGCAGCAAAAGTTAGGCCTTTTTTCATTCGAAGCTTAACAGGAGCGCGCGCTGTAACTCCGCCTGCACGCGTTCTTTCATGTCGGTGTATGCAGTATCGATTAGCTTCCTTAGAGCCGTAGCATTGAAGTCACGGTCGGGTCGGAGCTTCACGTGACGCATAAACTTGCCTGTGCCTTCCAACAGACCCTCCGGATCGGCAATTTCGGCACCGCGAAAAAACCCGACATTCACGTGCGCGGTAAAGGCGTTGACGTATCCGAAAGCGGCGTCCGCGATACACGCCGTTGGATGACCATCATGCAGCAGTTCCCGCACATCCTCTCCACACTCGCGCATCACTTCAACCCAGT
>DATHJP010000015.1:0-3517 GCA_035489695.1 Terriglobales bacterium | reverse complement strand
TTGCCAGGCCTTAATTGCTCCGCCAAGCCGGGGAGCAGTAAAGTAGAGGACGGCGGCGAATACCACGATGACTACGGCGGCGAGCAAAAAGAACAACCTCAACCGTCGCGAGCGAAGGTCTTCGAGCGAAGTCAGATCGGGTTCGCGTGTGGCCGGACGAGGGCGTGATTGCCGACTACGCACGAGAGACGTTTACTACTGCGTGGCGTTGGATGCAATGCAGCCGCCGTCGCCTTGCCTGCGCCTAAGTGCGACGCCAACGACCCGCCTTTGTCCGACAGCCGCCGGATGGCAGGAGAGAGCGAATTAACCGGCGGCGCTGATGCCAGCAGAGCCCCACGACGCCAAGCACGCCGCCGATGACGGTAGCTGGTTCTGGAACGATCGCGTTAATTTGGAGATTGTCGAGATAGGTATGATTATTTGCGTTGTTGGTTGTACTCCCAGTGAAACAAACTTCGATCAGGGCGTTGGCTGTGTTAGCAGCTCCACTTATGTCAAAAGTGTACAAGTGGTAAAGAGTGTCTTGGGTTATGGTGACCAATCCCTCAGGGGTAACGGTAAAGTTAGCGCCGCCATTTGTACTGTAGCGGACTTCCATTTGGGTGAATTGTGATCCATTTCCGAGGCTCGCAAGGGCAAAACTAAGTGAAGCTTGCACGTTCCCTGCGGTGTTCACGCCAAACCGGAAACAGTCCATTGTGGCAGTGCCATTAGTATTACCTCTAAGCTCAAGCGCCGTATTCGTCGTCGGCACGTCAGGGATGAGTTCATTGAGTATGGTGCCGACCAGGGGGGTTAGAAGAAGACCGCCAGGCGGAAAGGGATCGGTGGGGGAGTTAAGAATCGTTTGGTTTTGCAGGAAGGGATATAGGCCTCCCGGACCTGGCGCAGGGACCGAGGTGAAAGTGTTACCTTCGAAATTGAAATAGACTAATACATCCGCGTCGGCCCTGGGGGCGAGAGCTCCGGCGAGCAAAAATGCGACCGCGACTGCACCAAAAAGCCAATGAAATCTCCGGAATGGTACTGAGCTTCGACTTCTAACCTCTGTAGTGGCAGGCGTGTCGCCTGCGGACATCAAGGAATTGCAGCCGACACGGCTGCCTCTACAATCAGGCGACAAAATTTTCTTAAGGCTTCGCATATTTCTCCCAAAGTTTGCGATTGCGCTCTGTTGTAACAAGCTCCCCCGGCAGAGCAAGACATTTTTCAGACTTTTTTGCCCGGCGCAGCCTTGCGCAATCACCGTCGCGTATGTCTCTAAGCGCGCCGCAAGCGGCCCGCCCTTCGTCCCCGGAGAAAGCGAATCAACCAGCGGCGTCAAATGTGTCGTCCTCGAAATTGAAATAGACGCGTGTGTTGGCGTTCGCCGCTGGGAGACGAGCGCTGGTGAGTAGCAACGCCTGCAGCGGCGCAAAAAACAAGCGAAACGCCCGAAATGATCCTTTGCGTTGCTGGGTCATCGCCCCGTTTCTAAATAAGGAAGGCGACCAGTATTTCTACCAGTCGCCTTCTAGTGGTCTGCTTACTATTTATTACTTTCGTTTACGTTATTGTAAAAGAGGTCCCGTTTTTTCTTAAGGACAATGGCCCGGGCGGGTTACACCCATATTGTAGTTATATAGCTCGTTCGTGAGCGTACTCGTAGCGCCGGGACTTAGGAATCCGTTGCCGATCGGCGGCACAACCAGTGTGCCGATTAGAGCGCCTGCGCTGGTGACCGCCGATTGAATGGCTGACGGGTCCGCTCCGTTGGCGATGTTGAGCTTTGCCGTCATCAACTGATGCGCCAGGGCGACCAAACCATTGCCTGTTGCGGGCCGATCGAAGATTTGCAGCAGTTGTACCTGCGGGTAGTTAAGGGCGCCGAGCATTACGTTTTGGACCGGCCAAGTGTTTGGATGATTTTCCCAATAGCCCTGCGTATGAGTGCAGCCGCCTATGCCGCCACCGCATGGAGCTGTGGAGCACTGGCCGTAGCTGAATGGGCTTTTTTGAAACTGGTTGTTTGCACGCGCAAAAGCGCGAAACGCATACACGGTGTTACAATCCAGCGGCGTGTTACATTGGTTGCTGGTTCCGCAAGCGTCAATCAGTGCGTCGCTAATAGCGATTTGAACCTCGGCATCCGGAGTAAGGTTGTAGTTGATGCACTGAGGCACACCGGAGAAACTAGCTCCACAAAGGCTATTTCCGTCCGAAGGCCACCTGCCTCCGAGCGCGGCCAGCTCGGCCGCTTTCATCCACTGAACGGAAAAGCCAGCGGGCGTTCCCGTGGCCCCAGCCCTGATCGTCAATGTAATGGACCCGGGTGTCGAGCTGAAGCACAACACGGTTAACGGAGCCAACGGCGGTTTGATTCTGCCATTATTATCGAGCCCCGGATTGGAATGGTCAGCCGCGTAGATACCGCTACACGTCACAAGCGCGAGCAGTGCTATTATAGTTTTATGCATATTTATTTGTTGCTGCTTCTGTCGGGCCAAAGAGAGCGTCTCTTTGATGGGGGGCCCAGTCCTCACATCCTTCTCCGGAAACGGCGGGGCGAAGTTCTCGAAAAAGATTCCGATTCCTGAATGAGGCCAGTCCGCCATAGCGGATTCGTCCTGTGGCGAATTTGCTGGTTTAAGTAGCCTTTTGCGCGAGCGAGCTAATCTCCCAGGCGTATTGGATCACCTGAGCATTGGCCTCTTTCATTTTTGGCCGAATGCCTCCCGGGAGGGTGCGCGGGATCTTCCCGTCGATGTTGGGAGTGGGGCTTAAGCCCCTGCATTTTAGTGCGCGAATGTCGCGCAAGGATCTCCAAAAGTCAGAAGTCAGACATCAGAGATCAGAGGTCAGGAATCAGTAGCCAGTGGTCACTTTAACCAGCCGCGGCAGGGCTTGAGCGAAGCGAGCATCGATTTCATCATCATCAATCGGACTACGACTCAGCGCGACGAATTCCATCATCTGCTGGCCAAGATGGCGACGTCCTTCGATTACTGTGCGAAGACGCTCGGCACGCGTCCATGACGAACGACTCCCCGACATCTGCGGCAGTTTCGAGCCGGCAGCGGAAGGGCCGGCGGCGCGATCTTCCCGTAAACAATAGAACGCGTGGGCGACTTGCTGGCTGGGATTTTCGCGCGCGCCATGGCGAAATTCGAAATGGCGAAACGGAAGCGCGAGCGAGCTATCGATCCGATAATTGCGGACGCCGGTGTCGGCAACCTGGGCCCAGCCGACCGCAGGCAAGCAGACATCCGGCCGGTGCAAATTTGCCAGAAGGGCGCTATTTCGGCCAGGATTCCAGCGGAAAAAGTACAGAACGCAAGTGATAGATCGCGAGTTCGAAGACGGCGATGTTCCAGACGAAATCGCGGTGGGCCAGGTCCAGGAAGCCGCATGTCCTTCATCGAAACGAAGCTGGCGGCGTACCTCGTCGTCGACCTTCAACTGCTGAAAATTGGGTGCGCTCACCGGCCATTCCACTTCCCACTGTATGCTTGCAACAAGATTGCGCTCGTGCGCA
>DATHJP010000014.1:0-2286 GCA_035489695.1 Terriglobales bacterium | reverse complement strand
AGGATTCATGGCTTCAGGCATGACTAAGACCCAACTCGTCCGCCATCTGGCCGAGAAACTGGATACCAATAATAAGTCGGTTGTGGCTTTTCTTGAGAACCTGACTGACACCGCCGTCAAAGAAACAAAAAAGAATGGCGTATTCGTAATACCAGGGCTGGGCCGATTGGTAAAGGCACACCGCAAGGCCCGCATGGGACGCAATCCCCAAACCGGCGAACCGATTCAGATCAAGGCAAAGACCGTCGTAAAGTTCCGCGTGGCCAAGGCAACCAAGGACGCTATCGCACCCAAGAAGTAACCGAACTATTTCTGGTTGTAAAGAAAGCAAAGGCTGGCTGAAAAGCCGGCCTTTTGTTTTTGTTGCGGACCTGGTTGCTGCTAGTCGCCGCCTGGTCCATCGTTGGCAACGTACTGTTCCAGAGAGTCCAGTTCCTGGGTCAGATCGTCGACTCGCCACTGCAGCACGTTGCGGATGGAAAGCATACCGAGAAGTTTGCCGTCATGATCTACGACCGGCAAATGGCGGAAATGACGCTCCAACATGATGGCTAATGCCTCGCCCGGCCCAGTCGCCAAGGTAGCTAATTCAACCGGCGTGGTCATTACGTCGCGCACCGGCTTCTTAGCCGGATCCTCTCCGCTCAGCGCCATTTTGCGCAAGACGTCGCGTTCGGTGAAGATGCCGGCAACCCGGTTCTGGCTATCGATGATTGCGACTGCGCCAACATGCCGGTCGAGCATGAGGCGCACAGCATCGGCTACGCTGGCTTCAACAGAAACCGCCGCTGCTTCCGGGTCACACATTTCCAGGACACTCATGGTCGCCTCCCTGTACTGCTGCTCAAGTGAGAGCGTCGTCGATGATCAACGAGATTGGGGCATTATGAACCGCTCGGCAGGCGTGTCAAGACTCTTTCTTGCCGTTATTTTGCTTCACTCTTGAATACGTTGCCGTCCTTCATCACAAACTGCACATTTTCCAGCACCTTGATGTCCCGCAGCGGATCGCCGTTGACGGCAATGACATCGGCATAGGCTCCGGGCGCGATGATGCCGATCTGTCCCTCCATGTCGAGCATTTCTGCCGCCCGCGAAGTTGCGCTCTTGATTGCGTCCATGGGGGACATGCCGAATTCCACCATACGCAAGAATTCCTGTGCGATCGGCTCTGTCCAGGGGATTCCGCCGATATCGGTACCGAAAACAATCTTCACTCCGGCCTTCATTGCCTTTTGAAATGATTGGATATGCACGGCAGCTCTCTTGCGGTCGCGTTGTCCGGCAGGTGTATCGGCTGGCCCCCAATCAGTGTAATAGACGGCGAGCGTGGGACAGTACCATGTGCCCTGCTTTGCCATCTGGGCGATTTGCGCGTCGGTGATTTCAAGGCCATGCTCGATGGAATCGCAGCCGCCATCCAACGCGCGCTGCAGTCCGATGCCGTTATATGCATGACATGCTACTTTCTTCGTCCATCCGTGAGCTTCGTCAACAATCGCCTTCAACTCCTCGACCGTAAGAGTTGGCTGCGACACCAGTTCGCCATTCTTCCCAAGCCACGATCGGTGCGTCATATAAACCTTGATCCAATCAGCGCCATGGTCGAGCTGCTCGCGAGCTGCCTTCCGTGCTTCCACCGGACCATCGATGACCTGGACCCCTTTCGGCATTTCCAGTTCCGGTGCGTATCCCTCGAGCGGATAGCCGCCGGTCGTAGAAATTGCCCGAGTGGAGACGAATAGCCGCGGACCAGGAATGTAGCCGCCCTCGATTGCCTGCTTGATGCCCACATCGCCATACCCCGCGCCCTCGGTTTCGACATCGCGCAGCGTGGTGAAACCCTGCTCCAGTGCGCGACGCGCTGAGACGGTCGCCCGGGCCGCACGGAACGACAGCGGATACTTCAGGATGTTGGCGTCATATCCGCCCTGCGCCGGGTCTTCTCCTTGAAGAAAAATATGGGTGTGGGAATCGATCAGTCCGGGCAAGACGGTAGCGCGGGAGAGATCGATCACTTTGGCATCCGCCGGCATTTTCGAACTTGAAGCATCCGAAACGCTTTCAATCCGGTTTCCGCGGATTACGATTACCTGATCGCGGCGCGGACTATTGGACTTGCCGTCCATCAGCGTTCCGGCGCGGATCACGGTGATCTGGGCTCCCGCTGCGCTGGGGGCCTGCTGCCCGGTTGCGGCCAGGGGAAAGGCCAAGCTAAATATCAACATCCTCCGGAAGATATTCATTAGACTCTCCTTCGGTTGGGCAATGAGTGCGGGCAATTCT
>DATHJP010000013.1:0-12477 GCA_035489695.1 Terriglobales bacterium | reverse complement strand
GCGAAGGCTCGGACGGTGTGCTCAACCTCGAACCTTTTCAAGCGGGCGCAGGCCGCGGCGGCACCGAAGACTCCGCAGGTGCCGGTGGAATGAAATCCGTCTTCGTAATGGCGCGGAGAAATGGCTTCCGCGATTTTGCATTCCACTTCGACACCGAGATGATAGGCGAGGAGCAAGTCTCTTCCATTCTTTCCCTGCAATTCAGCGACAGCGAGCGCGGCAGGAAGGACGCAAACCGTCGGATGCACCAGCAACCCGTAGACGCGATCCTTAGCGACGGCAAGTTGGGTGTCGTCGAAGTCATCTACATGGATTGCCACTCCGTTGGCGAAAGCGGCGAAGCGCGGAGGAAGCTTGGCCGCCGTGCCCAGCACGGTCACGCCGCCCGCGTGAAAGTCAAAAGGTTTTACGTACTCCTGTATAAAGGCGGCAGTTTCCGCCTTCGATCCGCTGAGGGCGAGTCCCAGAGCGTCCAAAATTGACTTTTTGCCAAGTTCGAGGACGTCAGAAGGAATGTCCGAGTACTTGGTGTTAACCACAAATTCGGCAACATACTGAGTGAGCTTTGGGACCTGAGGAAAAACAGGCTGGGTGCAAGGTTGCGCCGCGTTCTCCGCTGCAGCCAGTCGCGGCTGTCCCAGGATTTCGAGACTAGCCCCGAGGGCGGTGGCGGTTCTCAGGAAATCACGTCTTCTCATGTTCTTGATTATTGAAGATCAGTGCAGCTCGTTCTTGAAAACCTGGCCGCCCTTCATGACAAACTTCACGCGCTCAAGTTCGGTGATGTCGGTCGTAGGGTCTCCTGTCACAGCGACTAGGTCGGCAAACTTGCCGGCTTCGACCGAGCCGATACGATCCTGCCATCCCATCAGCTGGGCAGCGTCCATAGTTGCCGCATGAATGGCTTGCACTGGAGTCATGCCGAACTTCACCATGTATTCGAATTCCTTCATTTGACTTCCATGGGGGAACGGCCCTGCTCCTGAGCCGAAAGCAATTTTGACTCCAGCCGCGACTGCCTTGGGGAAACTGCGCTCGGAGACGTCCGCCACGCTGTGTCCGCCGTATTTCTTCATGTCGTGCTCTCGATCCATTTGGTAATGGTAAAGAGTCGGCACAAGATAGATACCTTTCTGAATCATCAGCTTGATTTCGCTGTCGTCGAGATCCACTCCATGTTCAATAGACTCGACGCCGGCATTTATACAATTACGAAGACCTTCGCCGCCAAAAGCATGACAAGAGACTCTGTGCCCTTTCTTGTGAGCTTCATCAACGATGGCGTTCACTTCCTCCGCGGTAAAGGTTGGTGGGATGACCATCTTCCCGTCCGGAGTGAAGGAAAATTCATAAGCGGCATACAACTTGATCCAATCGGTCCCATGTGCGACTTGTTCGCGCACTGCTTCACGCGCAGCCCAGGGGGAGTCCACTACCTGCAACGCCATTGGCACTGGAACGTCGGACGAGTAGCCGTTCATGAGAAAGCCACCCGTGGTTTGAATTCCCCGGGTGGAAACCTGCATGCGCGGGCCGGGCACGATGCCGCGGTCAATCGCATTGCGCAGATCCACATCACTGTACATGGCGCCGAGGGTCTTGAGATCGCGAAGCGTGGTGAATCCCACCATTAGATCTTTCTGCGCATTGGCCAGTGCAGTCAACGTACGGTACTGGTAGGAGTCGCGCAGGATTTGTGTTTCCAAGTCTGGTCCGTTGCCGAAGACATGGGTATGAGCATCGATCAATCCAGGCAGAACGGTAGCTTGGCTGAGGTCGAGCACCTCGGCACCTTGCGGGATGTTAATTCGCTCCCCGGAACCTACCTCAACGATCCGATCACCCTTGATCAGGATGGTCTGGTTAGATACCAGCTTGTTGGACTTTCCATCAAAGAGTCTGCCGGCACGTACGAGGGTCCAATGATCCGGCGGGGGCGCTTGAGCGCGACCAAGCGCGCAAACTAAGAGGAGAAAGGCGAGATATCGTTTGAACATTGCGGTGTCCGATGCTCATCCTCAAACATTAAGACCCAGTGAAGGTTAAATGAAAGCTTATTCAGATTGGAGGGTCACCGATCCAGCCAAGTTAAAAGATTAAGATTTGTTCATACTTCGAAAGACTTTTTATCTCGCCCTCGTTACGGTTGCGATGCGACGGCAATATACTATCGGTGGAGAAAAGATGCGAATTCTGCTGGTAGAGGACGAAACCAAGGTTTCCGCCTTCGTGGCGCGGGGATTAACAGCAGAGCGGTTTGCTGTGGACGTTGCGGCGGATGGCCAGTCTGGCCTCGACTTGGCCAGGACGTATCACTACGATCTTGTGATTCTCGATCTGATGCTGCCGGAAATGGATGGCAGCCAGGTGCTTCGTCGCATTCGCAGCCAGAATGCTAATGTTCCGATATTGATTCTGACGGCCCGCGATGCGGTCTCCGATAAAATAGGAAACTTTGAGGCAGGCGCAGATGACTATCTGACGAAGCCCTTCGCTTTTGCAGAACTAGTGGTGCGGGTCAAGGCGTTGTTGCGCCGTGGGCCAGTCAGCCGAAGCAGCGTGGTTCGCGTGGGAGATTTGGAGCTGGATCGTTTGTCACAACAGGTGAAGCGTGGCGGCAAGCGCATTGATCTCACATCCAAAGAATACTCATTGCTCGAATACTTGATGTCGAACGCCGGGCGGGTGTTGTCGCGAACCATGATCATCGAACACGTTTGGGACCAGAGTTTTGACGGGATTACTAATATTGTCGACGTGTATGTGCGGCACCTGCGCAACAAAGTGGACGATGCCTACGAGCACAAACTGATCCGCACGGTTCGCGGCGTAGGGTACTCGATCAGCAACGGAGCACAATCGTGAACACTCGTTCATTGCGTTTTCGCATGACAGCATGGTATGCGGGACTGCTGGCGGGAGCTCTCCTGGTTTTCGGAATATCAGTTTATCTCGGTCTGGAACGATATCTTTATTCGAACCTGCATTCCACGCTTGCCTCGCAGTGCCGGACGATCGGAACGGAGCTATTACCGCAACTTCCCATTAAGGGCGCTCCCTGGCTTGCCACCGAAATCAACGAGGATTACACTCCGGAGGCCAACAGCCGCTTTATTCGCGTCGTAAAGGAAGGTTTAGGAGTGGTATACCTTTCGGACGCGCCAAAAAACGGCGAATTCGACCCGTCCGAAATTCCTTGGCCCTCTGGAGAAAAGGAGACTTTGCGAAGAATCCGGTTGCCTGGCGGCCTCGAACTACTCGTGGATGCTCTGCAATTCACCACGCCAGATGGCAGCCACTTCGTAGTTGAAAGTGGGGCTCCCTATCGTGAAATCGAAATTGTGCTCCACGGATTGTTGTTGACACTCGCGGTCTATGTGCCTTTCATCGTCTCTGTCGCGGTCGGCGGGGGTTATTGGCTGATGCGGCGCTCGCTTCAACCAATAGATGAAATCACGCAAAGAGCCGAAGGGATTACCTCCACCAACTTGAACGAACGACTGCCGGTAATCAGAACTGGAGATGAACTCGAGAGGTTATCCACTTCGTTGAACCGGATGATTGAGCGGCTTGATGACGCCTTCGAGCACATCAATCGCTTCTCTGCCGATGCCTCGCACGAACTGCGGACTCCCTTGACCATTCTCCAACTGGAGCTTGAGGAGATTATTCACAACCATCGGCACAACGCTTCCCTGACAGATCAGGTCGGGAGTGCTCTGGAAGAAACCCACCGCATGTCCCATATTGTCGAAAACCTGCTAGCGGTCTCGCGGTTGGACGCCGGAGAAGTGAAAATGGACAAGGCACCCCTTGATCTGGGGGAATTGGCTACATCCACGGTGGAACAGATGAAGCTCTTGGCGGACGAGAAGTCGATTACGCTGCGCAGCAATGTGGGTCGTTCGGTGTATGTCGAAGGAGATCGCTCGCGGCTGCAACAGGTCATCGTGAACCTGATCGATAATGCCATCAAGTACACGCCGGAAGGTGGGGAGGTTAACGTAAGTCTCCATAGAGGCGTGAATACGGTGGTTTTAGAAGTTTCTGATAACGGTGTGGGCATCCCTCGCCCTGCCCTTCCTCACGTATTTGAGCGCTTTTACCGGGCCGATAAGGCGCGTTCGCGTGCCTCTGGTGGAGCAGGATTGGGCTTGTCCATTGTGAAAGCGATCTGTACGGCGCATGGAGCGAAGGTCGAAATTTTTAGTCAGGAAGGGCATGGAAGCCGCCTCAACGTGGAACTACCACTACTTGATCTCCCCGAGCCTGACGAAGCCGGGCCAGCGCTCGGAAGCTCGAAGAGACTGCGGGAAAACTCCTCTGACAGCGCCTGAGAACGTGAGAGCCATTCTATAAATTTGAATGGCAAGTTGGCGTGACTTGCTGGCTTGCATGCAACTCCATCTGCTTGGGTATGGAGGATTAGCGGCCGACCATGGGCACCGATGCTCAGGCAACGAGTAAGCCTGTCGCTGGGCTCAAGCCAGGGCAGGGGGTTTCGTCGCGCCCAACCACGATGCGTTGGCAAATGATGGGGTTGGTAACGGCTACTACCATCCTTACTTATCTGGATCGCTTGAACCTCAGCATTGCCGGCAAGTACATCCAGGACGAGTTTTCCATCCCGCTGAAGACGATGGGGTGGATACTCAGCGCATTCCTTCTAAGCTACGCGCTGGCGCAGATTCCCGGCGGTTACTTGGCGGACCGGTTCGGTCCCAGAAGGGTTCTGATCGCGGCTATCTTGTGGTGGTCGGCGCTGACCGCGGCGACCGGCATCGCGCCGCGGTTACCTGTGGCCCACTGGCTAGGGATTGCGTGGTCGTTTGCGATTGTCAGATTTTTGATCGGCATCGGAGAAGCACCGAGTTCTCCGAGCTACACCAAGGTGGTCGCGAACTGGATGGGGCGGGCGCGGCGCGGCTTGGGCAGCAGTTTCACGCTGTTCGGCATTGGTCTGGGAGGCGCGCTCACTCCAATGCTGGTCACCTTTATCATGCAGCATTGGGGTTGGCGTGCCGCCTTCTACTGGTGTGGACTCTTAGGAGTCCTCGTAGTTTTAGGATGGTACTTTCTGGCTAGTGATCGCCCCGATCAGCATCCTCGCGTCAATCAGGCCGAGCTCGACTTAATTGGTCGCGACGGCTCAATTCCGCCGTCTATAAGAAGCGTGCCGTGGAAGCGAATCTTCACCCACCGCTCGATCATCGCGTTGGTTCTGGGATATTTCTGTCAGGGCTTCCCGATCTATTTCTTCCATACCTGGCTGTTTATTTATCTAGTTCGGGTACGAAATTTTTCCCTGACACAAGGAGGATTCTACGGGGCCATCCCTTACCTGGCGATAGCTTTGGCTTCGCCGCTGGGCGGTCTGTTTTCGGATTTTGCTGTGCGTAGGTTCGGGAAGCCCTTCGGACAACGATTAGCAGTGTGGGTGGGAATGTTTTGCTCGGCCATTTTGCTTTGGGAAGGAGCTCACGCCGGAAACAAAGTGACTGCCATTCTGCTTCTTGCCTTGGCGGCGGGGTCCAACATGTTCGCTTCGGTTACCTTCTGGGCGGCCAGCATTGATTTGGGTCAGGAGTATGCCGGTTCTGTGGCTGGTCTGATGAACACCTTCGGTAATCTGGGGGGATGGCTCTCTCCCATCGTCACCGCCTACATGGCTTCAAAGTGGGGTTGGACTTCCGCGTTGACTTTAGCCTCGATCATCACAGCCGCCAGTGGACTGTGCTGGCTAGGGGTGGATACTACAAAAGCTATCGGAGAAGGGACGGAGAGTGAGGCCGGATGAGTGGCATGATCTACTCCGAACGACCACTTCAAGCGGGACGGCATCGCACACCTGTAGCGATGCCGCCAGCAAGAAGAGAGATCTCAAACGCGCTGAAATGCCAACCCAGCAATGGCCTGTACTGGATCATCGATCGCCACGCGCCGAATCTCATCTAGGCATCACTGCTGTTCAACAACGAGAACCGTAAATGTCCCCGGTTTCGGGGTTGGACGGCCACCGGGGGTCGCTGGAGGCTGCAACTCCGCGGCAGAAAGAAACAGGCGCTTGGTTTTTGGGTCGAAAGCCATGGTCTTGGCGCTGGGCTGGGTTTGAATATCACCCACGGTTTCGTACTCGTCAGCGCTTTTCTGACGCACGACTGAGACTGTGCCGCCGCCATTCGAGGCAAAAATCAACTTCTTCTCCGGATCGAAGGCGACTGCATCGACTCTTTCTCCAATCGGAAGAGTCGTGATGACGTGGCCGTTGGTAGCATCCATCACTGCCAGAACCTTGCTTCTGCATCCGATAAACAATCTGGAATTGGCAGCATCGATAGCCAGTCCGGTGGGAGTTTTGCAGCCAGTAATGGGCCACTTTTGTTTGACGGACAGAGCCTGCGGATCGAAACTGACGAGCGTGGCCGATTCTTCGAGATTTACGAATCCTGTACCTTTCCCATCAACGACGGCAGCTTCAGCGCCGCCACCTAGGTCTATCTTCCCCACCACTGTCTGTTTGTCTGGGTCTATTGCGGTGATTACAGCTGCGTCTCCATGACATACCAATACTCGGTGTGTCTGACGATCGTAAAAGACGAAATCAGGATCTTCGGGAACGGATATCTTCTTTATCGTTTTGAATGTCTCTGTGTCGAAGACCGATACAGTTCCGTTTTTCCCGTTAGTAGTAAATCCGCGATGAAGATCCGGAACGATGGCAATGCCATGGACGCCGGGAGTGTCTTCAACCTTGCCCACCACCTTGCCCGAATCCGCATCAACGACGTCCACCTCCGTCCCGTGCGAAACGTAGAGCCGATTCGAGGAGCCATCAAAGACGATATAGTCAAAACCGCCATCCCCTGGCACCGGATATTTTTTGGTCACTTTGAATCCCGGCGCGTCCGCTGCTACGCACGTAGCGGTCAGCACGAAAACGATCCACAACCACACAATCATCCTCATCATGTAGCTCTCCTCATGATCAGAAATCTGCCTCGCTATTCAGCCTGTAATCCGTTCTTGCAAGGTGATCGACCGTAAATATATCTCTGCGAAGGTGAAGCGAACCTGAAGCCCATGGGGTACCCCCAAAATGCTGGGCTAGGTTCCGGGCATGATTTCTTCACCGTCGTATTCATGTCCTATCTCTAGGGTGAAGGCCTCCGTTGTTGGTACAGATCAGGATCGTTAACCTTCTAGCTAGGTCTTTGTTCTTTCCCGCTAAGACTTCTTTCGCAATCGGTCAACTGAAGGGTTCGTCCTTCCGCGAACGACAAACCAGTTCAGAAACGAAACCGCCGCTGTGATTAGGAGAACAATGAGTTCAGCACGTCCCATGTGGCTAACCAACACTAGAGCAAACAAGATCCCGAGCACCGCAAGGGCGACTCCCCCGGGCAAGTGGAAACCTTCCTTCCCCGGCTGTTTCTTGCGCAGCACCGGTAAAGCTGCACACGCTATTACGTAAGAGAAAAGACGAGAGATCGCGGACACTGTGGCGTTCCAGCGAAAAGTGCCAAGGAACGCGAGTGCCCAAAGCAGCATAGCGAACGCGATTATCGAGACATAAGGTGTTTGGTAGCGGCGGTGCACGGCAGCAAAAAAGTCCGGGAAGTCACCCTGTTCCGCAAAAGCAAAAGTAACGCGTGGGTTGGCGATCATATTGGCAGCAAGGCTTCCGAAGGTTGACAGGAGCGCGCCGAGGGAAACGATAGTGGCCAGCGCGGCCCCGCCAAGGATGTAGGCAGTGTCAGAAAGCGGTTGATGCGTCTGGGCAGAGTTGGGCAGTGTGTGCACGACCACAATCTGTATCAGGAAATAAATGACGGTTACCACGGGGAAGGCGGCCAGCAATGCCAACGGAATGTTGCGTTCCGGCCTTTTGACTTCCGAGGCGGGAATCAACGCAGACTCGAAACCGCTAAACGCATAGACCAGCAGCAAAACTGCCTCGATCCAGGTGCCCGTAGGATGAGGGTCTGCAGATTGAGGAAACAGGCCGCCATGAAGATGAATGAAAACAAATCCACACACCACTAGAATCAGCAGCGGCAGCAGTTTGGCGATGGTAAAGAAGTTGCTGACCTGCGCGCCCAGCTTGACTCCACGAATGTTGACGACCGCTAGACCACCTACCAATATCGTCAGAATTCCCAAACGAATGAGCGGCTGCTTTGCTTGAGGGAAGAATCCTGCCAGGTAATCGATGAAGATATTCGCAACCGCAGCTGCAGAGCTCACACGGGTCAACCAGAGCAGCCAGCCCGTCTGCAAACCTACAAAGCGTCCGAAGGCAACTTTGGCATAAAGATAAGGACCCCCGGCCTGCTGAAAGCGTGAGGCGACTTCCGCAACGCAGGCGGCGATTACTCCCATTCCAGCAGCAGCAATCAGGTAAGCAAAGGGACTTTGAGCGCCCAGAATTGCTGCGGCCGCCGAGGGCAATCCGAAGATGCCGGCACCGATGATGAAATTCACTACCAGCGCGATCAGACTCCATAGCCCAATTCCGCGCACCAAGTTGTGCTTTTGAGGTCCTTGTGACCCAGCGATCATGGCTGGTTCCGAAACCAATATGTATAGTGTCGTCTCAATTGCCGCCTGATTTCGCGTATCTCCGGAAGAAACTGTCAGACTTCCATTGAGGACGTGTGTCGGCATCCGCTACCGAGATCAGCAGCTTTCGCATGATTTCTTCATACATTGCAGCAGCGGGAAGAACTATTGGCTGGTTAATATCGTCAGAGGGAGCGTGGTAGTTGTTTGTAAGCCAATCCTTGAAGATCTTCTGCTCCGGTGAGCCTGGATCGAAACCAATTTCCATATTGATAGCTGGAATGCCGTGGCGAACAAAGTTGTATTGATCACTCCGTATAAACGAATTACGCAAAGGTTGTAGATCAGGAATTACGCGCACGTTGAATGACCGCGCGACTTGGCTGGCTTTATCTCCAAGATCAGATTCGGCGAGCCCCTTCACCTTGAGCACGGTCAGAGGAACAATCGGCAAGAACATGTCGACGTTAAAATCGGCAACTATAGACTTCGGATCGACGGTAGGATGGGCGGCGAAGAATTTTGATCCCAGCAATCCTTTCTCTTCCGCGGTGACAAATACCAGCAATATAGAACGGCGGAATTTTTCCCTCCGCAAGGAGGCAGCCATATCCAGCAACAGGGCGCACCCAGAGCCGTTATCCATAGCACCGTTGTAAATGCGATCTCCGTTGATCGGTTCGCCTATGCCTAGGTGTTCGACGTGGGCGGAAAGAATCACAAATTCATTTCTGAGTTTTGGGTCACTGCCCGGCAACTTGGCGACAATATTCGCGGAGGTGAGTTCCTTCTTTTGAACGTAAGCCCGGCTCTTAAAGGAAACCGGCAGCGGAAATCGTGGCAGCGGTTTCCGGTCCTTGGCCAATTTGGCTAGCTCCTGAAAGGTGTGCCCCGAACCTGCGAACAGTTGTTCTGCCCGCTCCGGGTTAAATGTCAATGCGACTTTCTGGCCGGCTAATTCGTTAAACTCTGGATCGGCAAGATCCATCTGAGGATGTGCGCGATTGAGCGACATGCGGCTCCAGGGAATGTCCATGGATGCGGGATTCGGAATCGTAATAATCCCAATCGCACCCGCGTCACGGAATATCTTCCAGCGTTCTCCCGCCCACTGATAATGAGCAGCGAGGGCGGTGGGGATATCCTCCGGGAAGCCGGTAAGGATGACCGCAATCTTGCCCTTCAAGTCTAGAGCCGCCAAATCGTCGTAGTTCTTCTCAGGAATCTTGAGGCCGTATCCCGCAAACACAAGGGGTGCGTCTATTTCTTCAGCCACCAGATCGACTCTTGTGTTGAAATACGCGTCGTCTCCCAGTACGAGAGGTTCAGTAGCACCATGGCGTACAAGTGTGATACTTGAATCCTTCTCCACTATTTGGCGAGAAACAAATTTTATCGGCTGGTAAAAGCCTTCTGTGCCAGCGGGCTGAGCGCCGGCTTTCGTCAACTGCTCAACCACATAAGCTTCGGCTTTGCGCAGGCCTTCGCTGCCAGTCTCGCGACCCTCCATCGAGTCGTCAGCCAACACCTTGATGTGTTCCCACCACGTTTTCCCGTCGAAGTGTTTCTCCGCCGGCTGTTGCGCCCGCAGGTTCAGGGCGGATAGGGCGAAGACTAACGGCATCAGCAGAAAATCCTTGTACATGACGCAACCCTCCAGTTAGCAGTAACCCAAATTTCAATTACGTGCTGATGTAAACTTTTGTACGCCAGCGGGCCAGGCAATCCTTATGAAGGACAATGTATCTCCCCAAGGACCGTATCCGCCGTCCTCGATGACGATGGCAGGACTCAGGATATTCGAATCGGTTGCGCGTCTCGCAAGCTTTTCCCGGGCGGCTGAAGAACTTCACGTGAGCCAGCCATATGTATCGAATCAAATTCATGAGTTGGAGGCCAAACTGAGGGTCACACTTTTTCGCCGTGTCGGGAGACGGGTATACCTGACGGAGGCCGGTGTTCTTCTCAGTCGTCATGCCAATGACCTGCTCCAGCGAATAGCAGCAACTGAACGGGAGACGGCCGAGTTGCGGGAGGTAATCGTTGGCCGTCTTGACATCGCAAGTGTTGTTATCGCTGCCGAGCACGTCCTGCCGCAAGCTTTGGGAGAGTTTCGCGTGCAGAATCCCGAGGTGGCATTGAATCTTCAGGTGTATAACTCGAGACAAGTCGAACAAGCAGTCGCCGACGGTCGTTTCGAGCTTGGCGTCACTCTTTCTCATTCCCCTCCCGAGGATCTGCAAGCCGAAAAGTTCGGTGTCGATGAGCTTGTAGTCGTCGTGGGTAAGCGGCATCGTCTTGCCTCTGAGCCAACAATCAAGCCGGAAGTGCTCTCAAAGGAAACTCTGTTGGTTCGCGAGCCTACCTCGGGTACGAGGTTATTTGTGGAGAGTAAATTTTCTGAATTAGGGATTCGTTTGACCCATAGTTTGGAACTCAATAACAATCAAGTGATTAAAGCCTTGGTCGAGGCCAATCTCGGCATCGCAATTCTCTCCTGGCGAACGGTGGAGGCGGAGGTATTATCGGAGCGTTTGAGTTCATCAAAAGTGGAAGGACTCGCTCTCGAGCGTCCACTCACCTTAGTGTCACGGACGCAGCCTACTCTCAGTCCACCTGCTCGCGCTTTCCGATCGATTCTTTTGGCTCATCCAGCGGAATAATGGCTCTCAATGAGGGACGGTAAGTCGGCCACACTTGCGATCAGGTGAGAGGGTGATTCTTGCAGCAAACGCTCTTTCTCATGAATCCCAGACAGGACACCGATTACGCCGAGAACACCGGCTCGATGTCCGGCTTGCAGGTCCAGTGGTGTGTCGCCTATGTTGAGCACCTGTCGCACATCATCAATTCGGGCTGCCTCCATGGCTCGGAAAATCATGAACGGAGCCGGACGCCCATCCTTCACGTCATCACTGCATACATTCGCCGCGAAGGTGCCTTCCCAACCAGCGGAACTGAGTATGCGGTCAGTCACTGATCTGTAGAACCCTGTCGTGGTGGCGCAAACAATGTTGTGTGTTTTCAGCCAAGCGAATGTGGGGCCAGCCCCCGGGATCGGCTTAACTCCGCCATTCGAAAACCTGTTTTCCAGCTCCGTTCTGAAATCCGCATAAGCTTTACGAATCCGCCCGGCGTTGCCTGCGTCCTCCTTGCCCCACTTGCGCTCGACAAATTTCTTGATTACGTCTCTCTTTGATGAACCTTTTAGTTCTCTCAATTCCGCGTCGCCGGCTGCCAAACCGTTCGCGCTCAGGGCAGCAGAAAATGAGGCAATTACTTCCCCGTTGTCTTCAATAATGGTTCCCCCAATATCAAAGATAACGAGTCGGACGGTCCGCATAATTCACACATACTACGCCAGGAAGAATAGGGAATTCGTGAGATGTGCGGCTGGTGTGAAGGAAAGTTCACAGCCTTGTTATGGGTGCCATATGCAAACGGTTATAACCGCGTTTTCGGTTATCGCATGGATAACCCTGGAGGAGGAAATGTTTGCACCGTTGCCGTTTGCGGAGAGATTTTAATTGTACTGTAACAGTCGCGTTTCATACTCGGGTTGCTGATAGCACTGGAATCCCATCTTGACGGTTGCGTTCTCAATCTCACTGAGAAGCGGAGGGGAACATGAAACCCAAAATGAGTTTTGCGTTGGGTCGGCGACAGAGGCGGAATTTTAGCAAGCCCATCGGTTCCACTTGCGGTCGGAGAGACTTGCAGACTCTCGTCAACCGCCTGAGCCCTATGCTCGTGATGGTATTTTTGATCCTCACCTTGGTCGCTATTTCTTTGCAAGCCCAGGTGACCGGACAAACCGTTCCTGGTAAAGTCCAGGCACAGCAAGGCACGGGGACCATCAGCGGGCGCGCCATGGATCCGAGCCATACGGCTTTGCAGGGCGCACGGGTGGAACTGCAA
>DATHJP010000012.1:0-4937 GCA_035489695.1 Terriglobales bacterium | reverse complement strand
AGCGAGGCACGACGACATTCCGACATTCGTGGACACCAACACCGTCGGGGCCGAACCATTCTTTTACCTGTAGGCGTGGGAAACTGACGCAGGGGACGGAGTTTGAACAAAAGCTAAAGGAGAAAGCGAAGCTGAAAGAATAAAAGAGACAACAGTTCGGTGGGCGTGCGGTGGGTGGCAAGATGACGAACCAATTCGCCTGGGTTGGTTCACTTCAAGGGGTACCCGGTGAAAATGTAATCAGTCGCTTTGGCAGCCGTATGGCACTTGTAGCAAACCTTCGTGCCGAATGCGCTGTCCTCCCCGAATGGCTTGAACGCAGCAGAGTTCGTGTCATACAAAAACTGGGCATATCCCCATCCGCTGGAGTCTGGGAATCTCTTGGAATCCTTCTCGATGAAAGAAATCCTTCTCAAAGTGTCGGGCACGTCCACAGAATAGGGGGACACAGGGTTCTGCTTCTTTTTCCACTCGATCTTCACCGTCATGCAGCCGTCGGGAAAAGGCTTGCCATTGCTTGGAATGCCGTCCTTGTATGCTTTGATCATCACTGGATTTGCGAGAATCGCATTCATCCCCTCGTCGGTCACACTCACGGCAACAGTTTCCCAGGATTCGTAGCCCCGAAACTCAGAGAAGTCGACCCCGTTCGGTGCTTTGAGTGTATACTTGTCCTGCGCTGCAAGGGCTATGCTGATCAAGGCAGCGAGGGATACCGCAACGATTGCAACTGCTGATGTAGTGTTGCTTTTCGTTTCATATCTCCATTTGGTTGTTTGTTCTGCTTTTTTGTTTTTTCGGCGGCAAGACCCATGGCCGCAACGCTCAAAAAGTGGCGGCGAGCATATTCAATTCCTCCGGACATTTTGGTGGTGTTCATTGGTTCTTCTTTCCTTAATGGACTTGAATGTCAGCCACCTTTCGCAATGAAACCTGGAACCCCGGTCTCTATCACCGAGTTGAGCCTGCTTCTGGTTTGAATTCGGTTGATCTCGTCAACGGCAATTTCTGGAATCTCAGAGATGTTGTAGTTCTCGCGAACTCGATCCAGAGTTTTCGCGGTGGTAAGGACGGCCGTTCCACGTTGGATCGCCCAGGCGAGCAGGACCTGGGCCGGGGTCAGAGAGGTTTGTCCGGCAATGGCCAGAACTGCCGGATCTTCAAGTGGGCCGGGTCGAATTCCATGACCCAATGGCGCAAATGCCAAAAAGACAATGCCCTTCTGCGTACAGAACTCCAACAGCTCGGTCTGAGGCAGATACGGATGCGATTCAACCTGGACCACGGCCGGTTTGATCCTCGCGGCATCATAGAGCGGCACCAGGTTTTCAAGAACGACGTCGGACAATCCGATAGCTCTGCACTTACCCCGGTCAGCCAGACTTTCCATCGCTCGCCAGGTCTCCAGAAGATTGACGCCACGGTCATAAATGATATTTCCACTTTGGTCTCGGGGATCCAGGTTGTCTCCTGGTTGAAACGCGAAGGGGGTGTGGATCAAGTAAAGATCTACGTGACTGATTCCCAGGCGCTCGCGACTCGCGTCGAACGCCGGTTCGACACGTTCTGGCCGATGATTGGTATTCCACAGCTTCGTAGTGATGAATACATCCTCACGGGCGATTGCTCCAGTTGCGAACTCTGCCTGTAATGACTCACCCACCTCCCGCTCATTCCGATACCGTTCCGCACAATCAAAGTGACGAAATCCGACCCTTAAGGCGTTCGTGATTGCACTCTTGGTTTCAGCCGGGTCCGGTATCAATGTTCCGAAACCCAGGGCCGGGATGGCGCCAGTCCCAAAGTTAAGCGGCATTTTCGCAAAGCGAAGATTCGAAGAGTGATTGGGTGTCATAGGATATCGTGGTTCGGATCATCATCATTTTCACGGGCGCTTGGATGAGACTCGCCGAAATCTCTTGGCCTTTATGGTTTCATGGGCAAGCGGGTTCATAGTGTCAGAAGTATTATCAAGTAAGTGGCCAGGACAATTGGTTTCATGTGACAGTTTACGATTTCGCAGTCGATTGATGCGCTGGTTCGATTTCAAATATTACGTCAACTATCAGAGGCGCGCCGATGGGCAAACTTTGCACTCCATAGACCAACCGAACGTGGCCGACCTCTGGCCCAAAAATTTGGACAAACAGATTTGATGCTCCGTCCGCCACGGGCGCGTGCTCGGCAAACTGCTCGGTCGTCGCCATCAACACCGTGAGCTTGACGAGTTTTTTAAGCCGATCCAGATCACCGAGATGTTGCTTTGCGGCTGCCAGCGCGTTGAGCGATGCGATGCGCGCGGCTTCCTGGCCTTCCTTGACCGACAGGTTCTCGCCCAGGCGGCCGGAAATGGCGAGCTTGCGATCTACGACCGGAAGCATTCCGCTGAGGAAGAGCAAATTTCCGGCATCCGAAGACTCGACGTAAGCCCCCAACGGTGTCGGAGGCGCGGACAGCACGAGTCCGAGTTCTCTCACACGCAAACCTGGACTGTGTGCGACAGGTTTATTACCACTTGGCGCCGGCATGTGCTCCTCCATCAATTCGAATGTTTTCGCCGTTTACCATTGGTGCCGACTGCAAATACAACAAAGCGTCCACGATTTCCGAAACTTGAACCAGCCGGTGAATTGGGTGGAGTTTCTTCAGGGCCTCGTGGTCGTCGTTAGCGTGCATGGGCGTGTCAACAACACCGGGTGAGATCGTATTGACCCGAATCCCGTCGGCCGCGTATTCCATCGCCAGGGCGCGGCTGAACGCCGGAATGGTGGACTTGGTGAGGACGGGCAGTGAAATGTGAGCGCCCGCCAGCGGCTGATCTGTTAAAACCGTGGAGATGCTCACGATGTGCCCGGACTTCTGTTTGCGCATTTGCGCCACCGCCTGTTGCGTGATGAAAAAGTATCCGGCGACATTCGTTCCGATCATCGCTTCAAAATCCTCCGGAGTATATTCGGTGAAGGGCTTCGGAATGTAGATGCCCGCGCCGTTGAAGAGGAGATCGATGCGACCGAAATGCCGGATGGCGGCCTCCGCAACTTTTATCCCTGTTTCCTTTTTGCTGATGTCGCCGTCCACGAGGACGAGATCCGCAGAGGCTTTCAACTCCTTTGATTTACTTATCGTGCGGGAATTACCCACGACACGATAACCGCGTTCGAGAAGCGCCTGGGTTATCCCCAGGCCGATGCCGCTTGATGCGCCCGTAACAATGGCCGTTTGGGGTCCCTGGTTTTTTGCGTTCATGGTTTTCCAATTCTGAAATCAGAAATCCGCGTCCAGCACGATGCGGTAACGGGCCTTGCCAGATTCAAGCCGGGCGAACGCCTCGTTGATCTTGCTCATCGGTAAGTGCTCGGTCTGCGGCGCGACATTGTGCCGCGAAGCAAAGTCGAGCATCGTCTCGATCGCCACGGGCGAGCCGCTCGGCGAACCTGAGACGCTTCGTTGCTGCAGGATGAGCGAGAAGGCTGCGATCGGGATCGGTTCCAGGACGGCGCCGACGACATGCAGGCGGCCGTTCGGCGCGAGCGTGCCGATCATCGCGTCCCAATCGAGCTTCACGTTGACCGTGCTGATCAGGAGGTCGAAGCTGCCACTGAGTTTCTTGATGGCCGCTGAGTCTTTGCTCGAGACGACGTGGTTCGCGCCGAAACCTTTCGCCTCATCGAACTTGCTCTCGCTCGACGTGAACGCGGTCACGTCGCAGCCGTAGGCGGCGGCGAACTTCACAGCCATGTGCCCCAGTCCGCCGATGCCGATGATGCCGACCCGATCAGTCGGTTTGGCGTGCATGGCCAGCGGTGCGAAGACGGTGACGCCGCCGCACAGGAGCGGCCCGGCTTCGGCGAAGTTCAGCTTTTCCGGCAGCGGGATGGCCCAGGCCCAGTGCGAGCGGATGTGAGTTGCGAACCCGCCGCGATGACCAAAGATGGTCGGTTGCACTTGCGGGCAAAGGTGCTGGCTACCCGACATGCACTGATGACAGTGCATGCAGCTCCCCGAGTACCAGCCGACGCCGACGCGCTGCCCGACCTTGAGTCCTTTGGCATTCGGACCAATGGCCGTGACCCGACCGACCACCTCGTGGCCGAGAATGGCTGGGTACTGCGAATTGCCCCAGTCATTGTTCAGGGCGGAGAGATCGGAGTGGCACAAACCGCAGTTTTCGACAACGACTTCGACGTCCTCGGCTCCGAGCGGTCCGAGATCAACGGTTTCGAGCGCCATCGGCTGTTTCGCCCCTTTTGCAACCCATGCTTGATAATTCCTCGCTTCTCCAATTCTGAGATTTGCACTCGATTTGCTAACCACCTCACTGAGGCTTGGGCTTAAAGTAACATTCATGGATGAGTCTCCTTTCGGTTTAGACCAGGTTAATTTCGACGTCGATGTTCCCTCGTGTGGCTTTGGAGTAAGGGCACGTTTGGTGCGCGCCGTCTAAAATCGACCGCGCAACCTGCCGCTCCAAACCAGGCAGGCTGACATTGAGACGAGCCTGAAGAAAGTAACCGTTGTCACCGGTGCAAAGGTCCACTTCGGAGTCGAGGGCCATGTCCGGCGGGAGCTTCACCTTCATTTTGGCGGCCGCAATCTTCATCGCACCGATGAAGCAGGCCGACCAACCAGCGGCGAATAACTGCTCCGGGTTAGTGCCGTTGCCCGGCGTGCCGGGAACCGACAGTTTGATGTCCAACCGGCCATCGGAGCTGCGGGATGCGCCGCCGTCGCGGCCACCAGTCGTGTGGGCCTTGGCGGTGTAGAGCACTTTGGCGGGTTGAGTCATGGTGTTTCCTTCGGATGTTTTAGTTGTGTTCATAGTTGTATTTCCTTTCGGTTTAATTTTTGGCGATGCATGACAGGTGAAAGTTCAGTTGGTTGAGTTTTTCGCGGTGAGACCAGAGCGCTGCGTGTTGTTTGGGGTGGCGGACTTTTCG
>DATHJP010000011.1:0-6758 GCA_035489695.1 Terriglobales bacterium | reverse complement strand
TGAATCCGCAGATTCGCTGCATTTCACTGCAACCTGATTCGCCTTTCCACGGGATTGAAGGCGCTAAACATATGGCGAGTGCTATCGTGCCCAAGATTTACGATCCCTCGCTCGCTGACATGGATCTCGGTATTGCGACGGAAGATGCATATGTGATGGCCAAGCGATTGGCCCGCGAAGAAGGATTGCTGGTAGGAATTTCCGCTGCCGCCGCGGTGGTTGGCTGCCTGCAAGTAGCTCAAAAGTTGAAGAAAGGCGAACAGGGCATATTCGTAACCATCCTTTGCGATTCCGGCGACAAGTATTTGAGTGAGAGATTTTGGGAAGAAGGATAGAGATTTCCGATTTCCAATTTGCGATTGCCAATTTGCACACAACAATCGGAAATTGGAAATGGGAAATTGGAAATTCCTATGCTGAAGATTGGCAAACCAGCTTACGAGCAGGTTCGCCGCCACGGCGAAGAGACCTATCCTTACGAGTGTTGCGGTGTGTTGCTCGGACAGATGGATGGAGATTCGCGCGCGGTCACATCGGCTGTGCGCTGCGGAAATACTCGTACCGACTCGCCTCAGAATCGTTACAACATCGATCCTCGCGAGCTAGTGCGCATTCAGCGGGAAGGGCGGGAGCGAGGTGAAGATATTGTCGGGTTTTATCACTCGCATCCTGATCATCCGGCGCGCTGGTCGCAGACCGATCTCGCCGAGGCGCACTGGATTGGGTGCTCCTATGTCATCACCAGCGTGGAGAAGGGCAAAGCGGTGACGACGAATTCGTTTGAGCTGACGGGAGTAGACGAGAACGATAAAAAGTTTGTGGACGAGAAGATTGACGTGACCTAGCAGATGTGGCGCGGGCTGAGGTGAATCTTGCAGCCTGCTTGTGGCATCATCTATACACATGCCGAAGATTCAAATCCCGACGCCGTTGCGCCAATATGCCGGCAAACAGCCGGCGGTCGAGGTAAAGGCCGCGACGGTTGGCGAAGCTCTCTCCGGTCTGGTGACCAGGCACCCGGAGCTGCGCAGGCATCTGTACACTGATGAGGGCAAACTGCGCGCCTTCGTGAACGTTTATCTGAACGACGAAGACGTCCGATATCTGCAGAAAGAAGCCACGGCCGTAAAAGAGACGGATAGCATTTCCATCGTTCCCTCGATCGCAGGGGGCACGGCCTAGCGCTAGTGCGTTACTTCGTCAATCGTAACTCGTAAATCGCAACTGAGGTTCCCATGTCCACCATCACGGAAATCAAACCTGAAACGGCCACGCTTTCGAACGACGAAATCCTGCGCTACTCGCGGCACCTCATCATGCCTGAGGTCGGCATGGAAGGGCAGCTCAAGCTGAAGGCGGCCAGGGTGCTATGCATCGGAGCCGGTGGGCTGGGTTCGCCGCTAGCGCTCTACTTGGGTGCGGCCGGCGTGGGAACGTTGGGCATGGTTGACTTCGATGTTGTGGACTACACCAATCTGCAACGCCAGATCATTCATACCACTGCGGATGTGGGACGCAAAAAACTCGATTCCGCGGCGGACAAGCTGAAAGCCATCAATCCACTCATAAACTTGCGTACCTTCGACACCCGGCTGAGCAGCGACAATGCGCTTGAACTGTTTCGCGACTTCGACATCATTGCCGACGGCACCGACAATTTCCCCACCCGCTATCTGGTGAATGATGCTTGTGTGATTACCGGCAAGCCCAACGTTTACGGATCGATTTTCCGTTTCGAAGGTCAGGCCAGTGTTTTCGCAACTGATGAAGGGCCGTGCTATCGCTGTCTCTATCCCGAGCCACCACCGCCGGGTCTGGTTCCTTCCTGTGCCGAAGGTGGAGTGCTGGGCATCCTGCCGGGACTAGTCGGCGTGATTCAAGCCACTGAAGTAATCAAACTGATTCTGGGCAAGGGAGATTCGCTGATTGGCCGCTTGCTCCTGGTGGACGCGCTGGCCATGAAATTCCGTGAACTCAAGCTGCGCAAGAATCCCGATTGCCCGGTGTGCGGCACGCACCCGACCATCACAAAATTGATCGACTACAACGAGTTTTGTGGAATCCGTGGCGAGGAAGCCACGGTAGAGACGGGTGTCCCGGAAATCCAGGTTGAAGAATTAAAGAGACGTCTGGATGCGGGAGAAGACGTCTTCGTCCTGGACGTTCGCGAGCCGCACGAATATCAGATCTGCAACATTGGCGGACACCTGATCCCACTGGGTGATCTTCCGAAACGCGTTAATGAACTCGACTCCAGCCGCGAGATCGTCGCTCACTGCCGCTCCGGCGCGCGCAGCGCGAAGGCGGTGAACTTCTTGCGTCAGGCCGGATTCCGTAAAGTGCATAACTTGGCCGGCGGGATTCTAGCTTGGGCGGATCGCGTTGATCCTAAGATGCCTAAGTACTGACCCACTCAGCCGAAGTAGCCTGAATATAAGCGTGGAAATACTCTATTTCTGCTGTTGCTTCTACGCTTCTCCCCTTGAAAAAGCCTTGTATTTCGCTGAAATATGTTCATAATTGTCGTTCCCCCAAAGGAGTTCGCATGCTATTTCTCGTGCGTCCGCTGGCACTCTTGTCGTTTCTGATGCTCTTCTCCTCCGCCTTCGCGGTTGAAAATGCGGCTTCTATCGCCCCTAACTCAGATCCCATCTACCGGCAGTTGCGGGATGTTGGTCTAAGTGGCGAAGCTTTGGCGGTTAATAACTTAACTCTGAAGCGGGATGCCGCTACCTTCCACTTGAACTCCGGCAGCGTCTGTTTTCTGGCTCCAGTGCAGGGAAAAGTTACGGGCGCAGTTTTCGTTGGTAGCGGAACCATGATTCTGGAGCCACCGTTGCCAATGGAAATGAGCAGTCTGAAGCTGCTCACCAAGGAAAATGAGTTCAGCGAAAACTTCAGCCAGTTAGTTCTGCGATTCACCGATTCGACTTATGACGAGCTTAAGAAATCCGGCAATGGTGGAAACTCAACGGGTTGCGATAGTGGCCTGTTGGACAATACAAAGAACGCGCTGCGCCACAATCGCATGCTGAAATACAACCTCGATGGCCGAATTCTCGAGGACGTGCTCGGTTCCGAGCCCGGGGGACTTTTCGTCGCTTTCGTCCATGGCAAGCGATATAACGACAAGGAAATCTATGCTATTGATCCGCACGGCGCGCCCTCACTGATCATGGCGGTGGCCCCGGAAGAAGTCGAACTGCTTACCTACGATGAGAATAAGTTGGGAGTGTGGGCGGCATTTCACCTATCGGACGAATATAAGACCGGGACGGCTACCGGCTCGCAGAAAAACTCTGTCCTCCATATCGAGCATCAGCAACTGGATACCACCATCGAGAAAAACGCAAATCTGATCGGCAAGGCCATTACTACGTTCGTCGCGGGGGCCAATGGCTTGCGGGTGGCTCCTTTCGATCTGTTCAGTGCATTGCGTGTCCAAAGTGTGACCGGGGATGGCGGTCGGCCCCTGGCTTTCATCCAGGAAGACAAGAAAGACGACGCTGATTTCTTTGTGATTCTTCCCAAGCCCTTGGCAACTGGCGAAAAATACACTATCACAACGCTTTATAGCGGCAAGGAAGCGATCACCAATGAGGGCAACGGCAATTACTTTCCAGTTGCTCGCCACAATTGGTATCCCAATAACGCGACTTTTTCTCTGGGCGAATATTCCAGCTACGACATGACTTTTCGTATTCCTAAAGGCATGAGGATTGCGGCCACGGGAAGTCTGCTCAGTGAAAACCATGATGGCGGCCAGGATGTTACGGTGTGGAAGAGCGAAGTCCCGCTGACGGTTGCGGGTTTCAGCTTTGGTCGATTCAAAGAAGAGGAAAGCAAAGTCACAAAGCCTGAATACCTGGTGCAGTCGTATGCCAATGAGCAACCTCCCGACTGGGTTACAGGGCTTCGGCATGAGGCCGAGGGCGATGATCTGTCCATAATGGGTGCTCACAGCGGGGGAGCCCCAGTAGCCTTAGGCAACATGAATACCACGGGCATGATCAAAAAAGCGCTTGCCGAAGGCCAACTCTCGGTAGAGCTCTTCTCCGAATACTTTGGTCCGGTACCCTACAAGCGGCTGGCGATGACGCAACAAACTGCCTGCAATTTTGGTCAGTCCTGGCCCGGGTTAGTCTGGCTTCCCACCTGCTCCTTTTTTGACACAACGGTACGTCACGAACTCGGGCTGGATTTCGGCGACCGTGGTTACTGGAAGAGCGTCGCGCCCCATGAAGTTGCGCATCAATGGTGGGGACATGGCGTGGGATTCAATTCGTATCGCGACCAGTGGATGAGCGAGGGGTTTGCAGATATGTCCGCTTCACTCTTCCTGCAGTTGGTTGAGAAGAACCCCAAGAAGTTTATTGAGTTCTGGAACGACGAACGCGAATTACTGCTCGAACGGAACAAAGAAGGTTTTCGGGCAATTGATGCCGGACCTCTTACCATGGGCTATCGCTTGAGCAATTCCCGTTCGGGATACGACTTAACCCGACACCTCATCTACCCCAAAGGCGCTTACATCCTGCACATGGTTCGCATGATGATGTGGGATGTTCGCAACGGCGATCAGAATTTCAAAGCAACTATGCAGGATTTTGTTCAGACTTATGCCAACCGCGCCGCGACTACGGAAGACTTCAAGGCAATCGTGGAAAAGCATATGACGCGGGAGATGGATCTTGAGAGCAATCACAAGATGAACTGGTTTTTCAATGAGTATGTCTATGGCATGGCGCTTCCTACTTATAAGCTCGATTACTCTTTTGATAAAAATGCCGATGGAGATGTGATTTTTGGCTTGAAGCTCAGCCAATCCAATGTGAATGACAATTTCCGCATGTTAGTGCCGATCTATCTCGAACTGGCCGATGGCCGAACGGTCACTCTGGGGCGTGCAAATCTCACTGGGAACACGTCGTTTGAGCAGAGGGTGCCGATTAAGGGTCTAAAAGAAAAACCTCGCCGCGCGCTGGTCAATTACTACGACGATGTGCTGGCATCGGAGAATTAGCAGGGACGAGTCTTACCGAAAAAAGGGGAGCCCTCTGGCTCCCCGTTTTATTGCTCGAAGCGAGATCCAACCTTACTTCGTACTATCTCCAGTATCTGCCTTGGCCGACTCGTCGCCCAGGGCCAGAGCGTACTTTTTCCCGGCGAAGCGGATTTCGGACAGAGTTTTGCTGCCGTCCTCATTTCGCTTGACCACGGAGGTGTTGCCGGGTGCGGAGCGGTCGAGGTCGATCAGCCGCGCCGGAATTGTGGCAACAACTTTCTTGCCTTGAAGAATGTTTAGTTCAACGTTGGGACCATTGCCTTCCCATTTGACGTTGTACTCTCCAGCTGCCAGTGATTTACCGCTTACATTTACGGTATCGCTGACCTGGAGAGAACCTTTGTTGGCTGCGAATGCGCTCGTTGCCAGCAGCAAAGCCAGTCCCAGCAGCAAGCCCTTGGATGTATTCGAAAACTTCATACGGACTCCTTGTTCTTTCCCGAAAACCGTCGGGAATCGGTTCTGGGCGGCCGGGGATTTACCTACGCGGAAAAACTTGCGTTTCGCCTGCGAAGGCCTACAATGCTGCCGCGGGGTTAAGCAAAGAGGGCTGAGTCGCAAGACTTGTTCTCTCTCTGTTCCGGGGACTGTTCTCACCTGGGCCGCCAAACCGAAAGTGAGATGAGTCCCTTACCCCCTAAAACTTCTCTTTCGAAAAAAAATTCCACCCGTAGTCGTAAATCTACGAATACTTCAAGATACGTTTCTTCCGGATGAAAGTTCCGCTGCTTCAGCAACCGCGATTAACCAGTTGGACGGCGCTCATACGGGCTCGTTAGCAATTAATAGCTTCTCCACAATGTTGCGCTGTTGTGTGCAGCAGAAATGTTTCGCCGCGAGACTTCCAGCGTGGCATAAAACATTCTGAACAGCGTGTTGTGCGCTGTGAAGCGCTTCTTGTCCATTCTGGTGTATTCGGAGAATCCGCGACAGGCACTTAGCGCGGATGCGATCTCAGGCGATCTGCAAAACCACTTTCCCGAAGTTCTTGCGCTCCAGCAGTAGCCGGTACGCGTCCGCGGCACGTTCCATGGGCAAGACATGTCCAACCACGGGACGCAGATGTCCTTGTGACGTCCACGCGGAAAGTTGTTTCCACGCCTGGTCCATCAAGTCGCGCTTCGCTGACAGATAGGTTAGCCACAACCCGTGTACGCTTGCACCTTTGGCATACAGTGCGCGCGCGTCCAATTGAGAATCCCTGCCGGTGGCAGTTCCGTAAACGATGACTCGTCCAAAATCGCGCAAGCAGCGAATACTCTTGGCAGTGTGCTCGCCGCCCAGCATTTCGAATACTGCGTCTACTCCTTCACCACGCGTCATGTCTTTCAAAGTTTGTTCGTAGTCGCGTTGCTTGTAATTGATTCCGTGCTGCAGACCGAGTTCCTTCACACGCGCCAGCTTCTCGTCCGAAGAAGAAGTGCCGTACATTTCTACACCGAGCAGCTTGCCAATCTGCACCGCGGCGGTTCCTACTCCTCCAGCTACGGCGTGAATCAGGACGCGAGCTGGACCGCTGGAGGGAGATTTTTCCAGCAAGCCCGCCTTCCAATAGGCAAAGTAGGCGGTGAAATAATTCACAGGGAAAGCTGCTCCCTCTTCCGCATTCCAGCCTTCCGGCACTGGCCAAACCAGGTCAGACCGGGTCGCGATGCGCTGGGCAAAAGCGGCCCACTGCGCGTATCCCATAACG
>DATHJP010000010.1:0-3605 GCA_035489695.1 Terriglobales bacterium | reverse complement strand
CGGAAATGCGCCCGTCAGGTATTTGACCTCTCCCGACGGACTGGTGAGCTTCATGATGAGCATGTGCTCCGCCATCCAACCCTCATCGCGCGCCTGCACTGAGGCAATACGAAGCGCATGACATTTCTTTCCCAGCAAAGCATTGCCGCCGTAGCCAGACCCGTAGGACCAGATCTCGCGAGTTTCTGGAAAGTGACAGATATATTTGTCCTTGGGATTGCAGGGCCACGTCGAATCCTGTTCGCTCGGGCCTAACGGCGCGCCGACGGAATGGAGCCCTCGCACGAATTCCCCGTCCTCGCCGAGTGCATCCAGCACCTGGATTCCGACGCGCGACATGATGTGCATGTTCGCGACCACATACGGTGAGTCGGTGATCTCTACTCCGATTTTCGCGATGGGCGAGCCAATCGGACCCATGCTGTACGGGATCACGAACATGGTGCGGCCCGCCATGCAGCCGGTGTAATAGCCGGTCAGCTTCGCCTTCATTTTTGCCGGATCTTCCCAATGATTGGTAGGGCCTGCATCTTCCTTGCTTCGCGAGCAGATGAAGGTACAGTCCTCCACTCGCGCCACGTCGGCGGGATTCGATCGCACCAGAATACTGTTAGGACGCTTCGCTGAATTAACCGGGATAGCCGTGCCGGCGAGTGTCATCAACTGCAGCATTCCCTGGTATTCCGCCGGCGAACCGTTACACCAATGCACGCCTTCCGGCTTGCACATCTGTGCAACTTCCTCAACCCAACGCACGAGCTCTCGATTGACAGTAGATTCAGCTTCCATAGTTTGCGTCAGGCTGGCCATGACATCTCCTTACAACGGACGCGCAAAGTCACATCTCAGAAGAATCAACTCCCGGATCCGTTCGCCGGGATTGCCTGCGATTCAATTTCCAGCTTCAACTCTTCAATATGGCGAAGAGTCTCTGCCACAGTCAGCGAATACATCTCGCGTCCCATGCCCTCTCCAGACTCAAGCGCTGTCTTAAGATAGTGCCCGGCAATTTCGACGGCCAGAGGATCGGTGATCACCTTGCCGGTGCGTTTCTGATATTCCACCCACGCGGGATGCGGCAAGGCCACCCACACTGGACGCCCGTCCACCAGAAACTTTATATCCACGGCATCGGCGTGTCGCGTGGCAATGGCTACGATCAGCGCCTGGTAGATACCATGCACCCGTTTCTTGGTCCAGCGGTCGACGGCGTGAAAGTCCTCATACATGGCAACAGAAAACTATACCAAGAGCAGGCGCATGGCAGCCAATCTGACAACTAGCTGCGACTGATTGGTTCAACCTCGCATTCCGCCAATTGACCATGGTTGAATTATCATGACGGCTGCAAACGGATTCGTTTTCCATGAAAAATCTCGGCATTCTCCTCTCCGGACGCGGCTCGAACTTCGAAGCTATCGCGAACAATGTCTCGGCGGGCCGCATTCCAGACGCGCAAATCGCGGTCGTGATCTCGAACAAACCCGACTCCGGCGGCCTTGAAACTGGCCGCCGCCTCGGACTGACCACTCTAGCCATTCCTTCGAAGCGCAAAGAGCGCGAAGACCACGATCGCGAAGTCGTGGCCGCGCTGAAAAAACACAAAGTCGACCTCGTCTGCCTCGCGGGATACATGCGCCTACTCTCACCTTGGTTCGTGCAACAGTTCCCACATCGCATCCTGAACATACACCCCTCACTCCTGCCCGCCTTCCCCGGCCTGGAAGCACAGGAGCAGGCGTATGCCTACGGGGTGAAAGTCGCGGGATGCACCGTCCACTTCGTGGATGAAGAACTCGATCATGGAGCGATCATCGTTCAAAGACCCATTCCCGTGCTCGATTCCGACGATGAGCACACCCTCTCTGCTCGTATCCTGGAGCAGGAACACATTGCTTACTCGGAGGCCATCAACATTGTGCTCGCGGGGTATGAAGTGGTGGGACGAAAGCTGGTGATGAAGCCTAAAGCGAGATAATTAGCGGCTTATTACTGCCACCTTTACGCGTTTGCCTACTCGCAACACAAGCGTGGCCGGAAGCTCGGCCACATAGATACGCGGACTATGTTCGACTCTATCCCCCACTCTGACCGCTCCTTCTTTCAATTTGCGCGTTGCATCGGTAGCAGAGTCGGCCAAACCGCACTTGACCAATAAGCGATCCAACTTAATACCCAACCGCCCTTTTCCCGCCACAGCTGTTGCCGAATCCCCGTTCGCCGACCACTCAATCTCTGCAAACTTTACTGAAACTTGTTCGACGCTGGTTGGCACGTCATCGTTTTGAAATTGCTTGGCCCAATCGCCAGCGGCCTTTGCTGCTGCCTCGCTCGAATGAAAATCCGCCACGATTCGCCGAGCGAGGTCTTTCTTGGCCTCCATCGGGTGCATCTCGCGTTTCATCTTTTCGATTTCAGGAAGCTGGATATCCGTCACCAACTCGTAATATCTCCACATCATCTCGTCTGAAATCGACATTATCTTGCCGTACATCTCGAGTGGCGCCTCTTGAATGCCGATCGCGTTGCCCAGCGACTTTGACATTTTCTGCACGCCGTCGAGGCCTTCGAGGATGGGCATGGTCAGCACGACCTGCGATTCCTGGCCGTATGAGCGTTGCAGTTCACGTCCCATAAGCAGGTTGAACTTCTGGTCGGTGCCACCCAATTCGACATCGGCCTTAAGTGCGACCGAATCGTATCCCTGGGCCAGTGGGTAAAGCAGCTCATGCATCGTGATGGGCTTTTCTTCCTGAAAACGTTTGTGGAAGTCCTCACGCTCGAGCATTTGCGAGATCGTCACCTTGGCAGCCAGACGGATCCAGTCTTCGGATTTGACCTTGTCAAACCATTCGCTGTTGAAGCGCACTTCCGTCTTGAATGAATCGAGAATCTTGTAGACCTGCGACATGTAGGTCTTGGCGTTGCGCATGATTTCTTCGGGACTGAGGGGCGGGCGAGTAACCGAGCGTCCTGTGGGATCGCCGATCATGCCGGTGAAGTCACCGATCAAGAAGATGACCGTGTGCCCGAGATCCTGAAAATGTTTCAGTTTCCGCAATAGAACGGTGTGGCCAAGATGCAGGTCGGGCGCGGTCGGATCGAAGCCAGCCTTGACGCGCAACGGCGTGCCGCTGGTCCGGGATTTCTCCAGCTTGGAGCGCAGTTCGGACCCGCGGATGATTTCGGCGGAACCTTTTTTTATGTAGGCGAGTTGCTCGTCGACAGGCGCGAACTTGGACATCGCTAACATTATTGCAGATTGAACCGAATCTCAGCTTTCCTTCGTGCTCCTTCGTGTCCTTTGTGGTTAAATTTCGCCCTTGCGCGCTGCCGCCATCTTCGGCCTGGGCTCGTCCACCAAAGATCTGAAACCATTTCAGAATGATTCGGCCACAACCTGGCTGATTGGCTGCCCCTCAAACTCCAACGAGGCCGACGTGGTTCTAATTTTTGGTGGGGATGGAACGATTCATCGTTATCTTCCGCACCTGGTCAAGCTGCAACTGCCGGTTCTGGTCGTCCCCCGTGGCAGCGGTAACGACTTCGCCCGCGCCCTGAAGCTGCGCAGCGTCCATGATTCATTGACAGCGTGGCGCAGGTTT
>DATHJP010000009.1:0-4747 GCA_035489695.1 Terriglobales bacterium | reverse complement strand
GCATCGGTGTTTCAGTAGCCATGCGTTTCATGAATGCTGAGGCGGATTTCTCTCCCAGATCGATCATTCCGGGAGCAACGCAGTTTGCCGAGATCTCCGGCGCCAGAGCCTTGGCCATCACTTTCGTCAGCATGTGGACGGCGGCTTTGGACGAACAATAGTGGGCATTGCTGCCCCAGGGACGAAGGCCTCCCAAAGAACCGAGATTGATAATTCTTCCCTGCCGCTCACGAAGCCATTTCAAAGCTTGCTGTGACACCAGAAAAGGGCCACGAGTGTTGGAAGCAAAAATGGCGTCCCACTGCTCGAGAGTAAGTTTTTCAAACTCAACAGTCTCGTAGTTCGCGGCGTTATTTACGAGAATGTCCAATCCTCCCAATTCCTTGACCGTCTCCTTGAGCGCAGATCTGACACTCTTCAGTTCCGTTACATCACAGCGCAGCGCTACGGCGCGAACTCCGAAGCTGGTCAGATCGATAACGGTATGCTGAGCTTCACGGCTGGATTTCAGGAATGTGATGGCAACGTCCGCTCCGGCCTCAGCCAAGGTCAAAGCGATGGCGCGACCAAGGCGCCGCGCACCGCCCGTAATCAAGGCGGTCTTGCCCTTGAGAGGTTGATGCTTATCCACTGCTTCGGCCATGACTGGGATTGTATCGGAAGGTGTGCCGCGGGCGCCCTCGCCCGCGAAAGGTGTGGTTCTCAAACAACTATTATTGGAAACTCGTGATCAATCCGCGGCCGCGGCTCTTGCTAAACCCCGATGCTGGACTTCTTCAGTCTTCACCATCCGCTCGAAAGCATCGAACACTTTCGGATCCCACCAGCCCTTCTTGATTTCTTTTCTCATCACTCGCAGGGCTTCCTCAATGGAGAGTGCCCGTTTGTAGGGACGCTCGGTGGTCAGCGCATCGTAGACATCCACAATTTGCAGCACGCGGGCCGTGAGCGGAATTTGCTCGCCCTTGAGACCGTCCGGATATCCCGAACCATTCATCTTTTCGTGATGATGACGAATGATAGGCAGCACCAGTTGGAATGACTTTAGAGGCGAACAAATGCGCTCTCCGACCACCGGATGGCGGCGCAGGATCACTTGCTCCGTACGCGTGAGTTTTGCCGGTTTGAGGAGGATGGCATCAGGAACAGCCACCTTGCCAATGTCGTGCACGATTCCAGCGCGGCGCAATGCCTTGATCTGAGGCGCGGGCAGGCCCATATACTCAGCCAGGCGCGCCGAGTAGTCCGACAGTCGTTCGCAATGGCCTTCGGTATAGGGATCCTTACCTTCAATGCTGCGCGCCAGTGCAAACAGTACCGACTCAGCGCGTTCCAATTCATCGGTATAAGCCTTTTGCCGCAAGAGCGAGCGGACGCGCGCCAGCAACTGCTCCCGCTCCACGGGTTTGGTTAGAAAATCATCGGCGCCGGCGTCGATTCCGTTGACCCGATCCTCGATCGCGGTCAGGGCTGTGATCAGAACGATCGGGACCAGGAAGGTGTGAGGATTGCCTTTGAGGCGTCGGCAAACCTCCATGCCACTTATTTTAGGCATGTTGACGTCCAGCAGAAGGAGGTCGGGCTGTACCCGTTGAAACTCCGCTAACGCCTTTTCACCGTCATCGGCAGTCACTACGGTATAGCCTTCCAAAGACAGAAGTCCTTCCAGACCCACACGACTAGCTTCGTGGTCGTCGGCGATAAGAATGGTTCCGGACTTCGGCTGCTGTGGCATTGGGGACCGCCAGTTGATTGTGACGCAGGTGCCTGATAAATGTGAGATTACGCATGTAACAGTGTAGGAATTACTTGATGTGTTCGGAATCGCACACATACTGCTGGAAATAGCCCGGCGAGTGTTGCTACACTCCCGGCATGTCGCTGTTGCGCGAGGTCGTGGTGTACTCCCGGAAGGGCTGTCACCTGTGTGAAATCGTGAAGGAAACGTTGATCAAGCTTCAACGCCGCGGCGGTTTTACCTGGAGTGAAGTGGATGTCGACAGCGACGACGAATTGCGCCGACAGTTCACCGACGAAGTCCCAGTCGTGTTTATTGATGGCCGTAAAGCCTTCAAGTACCGCATGGACGAACGCGAATTCCTGCGCAAGCTGGCAAGCTAGCCGAAGACTCCCTCACTCTTGAATCCTTCCGTTAGAATCACAACCTGATGCTGAGGACTCATCTCTACGCCGACCCGCACGACAAGTTCCTGCATAACGTTATTTTGGATTCCTGCCGGCGATTTGGTTCAAAGACAGCTATCGTGGACACCTCCTGCAATCGGCGCTTTTCCTACGCCGAATACGGAGAGCTGGTTGAGACCCTGGCTCGAGGGCTTGTTGCCTCGTCGTTGAGGCCGGGTGAAACCGTCGCCATCTGTTTACCGAACTCGTGGGAGTTCTGCGCTGCCTATCACGCCGCCACGATGGCGGGGGGCATTCCCACCCTGTTGAATCCCAGCTACCGTGAGCGCGAAGTACGTTATCAGTTAGAGAACTCCGGGGCGGCAATGCTTATCTCGGATCGACCAAATGTTGAGGGAATCAATCTCGCTGGCCTGCCCAACCTGCGCCGTGTCTTCACCACACGCCAGCAGGTGCAGGGAGCCGAGCCCTTTGCAAATCTGTTGCGATCAGTGAAGGCAAGCTTGCCGGCGCCTGAACAATCGTCACAGGAAGCCCTCGCCGCACTTCCCTACTCGAGCGGGACCACCGGACTTCCCAAAGGCGTGATGCTCTCGCATTTCAATCTGATCGCGAATGTCTTTCAATTCATCGCGCCACACGGCTCGCCGCTTTGCGGGAACGACAGAGTACTGTGCTTTCTGCCGCTGTATCACATCTACGGCTTGAACGTGATTCTGAACCCAGTGCTGACTTTGGGCGGGACGCTCGTCCTCATGCCTCGCTTTCACGTACCGCAATTGCTGTCGCTGGTCGTGGACGAGCGCGTCACCATGATGCCGACGGTTCCGCCCGCGCTGAATGCACTGTGTCAAGCCGCCGAGCAAGGTCAATTTCCTCGGGAGCATTGCCTGCGCTGGGTGAAATCCGGGGCCGCGCCGCTTCCCTGCGGACTTGCACGTCGCTTCACTTCCTTAACTGAGGTTCTGGTCTGTCAGGGTTACGGGATGACAGAAGCATCACCGGTTACGCATGTGGGATATCTGGAGCCGGAACTTTATCGTCCCGACTCAATTGGCCAGCCGCTGGCCCAGACTGACTGCCGCGTGATCGACGAAGCCGGAAGCGAAGTGGCCCCTGGCGAACCAGGAGAGCTGGTCATGCGCGGGCCTCAGTTCATGCTGGGTTATTGGAAAGAACCTGAAGCGACTGCGACGGCATTGCGCGATGGCTGGTACTGGTCGGGCGATATCGTCAGCGGCGACGAGCAAGATTTTTATTATGTGCTCGACCGGCGCAAGGAGATGATCAAGTACAAAGGATTCCCCGTTGCTCCCGCGGAAGTGGAGGCGCTCCTCATGGAGCATCCTGCGGTGCGAGATTGCGGTGTGGTGGCGCGGGCCGATGCATGCACCGGCGAGATTCCAGTCGCCTTCGTGGTGCTGCGCGAAGCTTTCGTCGAATCCAAAAACTTGGAAGAAGAGCTCTGCGAGTTCGTAGCCCAGCGCCTCACTCCCTACAAGCAGCCTCGGGAAATTCGGTTTGTGGACACAGTCCCTCGCACCGCATCGGGAAAAATCCTGCGGCGAGAGCTGAAAAAAGTTCTGATTTAGAAAGCATGGATGAGAACTCTGATTCTCTTCTCCAACTCTTGCGCCCATCACGCATAGCTGTGGTAAACTTCGTGGCCATCCATGCTTTATGTTTTACTTCAAGCCGCAAGTGTGCGAATCCAACGACCTTTGGAGGTCTGGTAGATGGGCCTCGCTCTTCTGGCGATTATCTGGCTGATCACTTTTGTTAGCTCTTATTTTTTCGCGGCAAAAACCTGGTGGTTGCCCCACGGTGCATCGGCGTCAGCGCCCTGGATCGATCATCAATTTGCCCTGACCTACCTGCTGATGGGAATTGTTTTCGTCGCCGCCCAGGGAGCGCTGGGGCTTTTTGTGTGGCAGTACCGCGACCGCGGCGTGGCAGCGAGAAAATCGGATTATTCCCACGGCAACATCAAGCTGGAACTGCTGTGGACGGTGCTCACCGCGATCCTGTTCGTGGGATTGAATTTGATGGGGAGTCCGATCTGGGCAGCGGAGAGATTCGCACCCGCCAAGCCAGGATCGATTCCCGTGGAAGTCACCGGCATGCAATTTGCCTGGTACTTTCGCTACGCCGGTGCGGACGGCAAGTTCGGCGCCACTGATCCAAAGTTAATGGATCCTTCCGCTGGCAGCGAGGCCGCCATTGGTCTCGATACATCCGACTCGGCATCAAAAGATGACGTCGTAACCGGCACCATGTACTTGCCAGTCAACCGCGAAGTCGATCTCACTCTTCGCGCTGTCGATGTCATCCATAGTTTCTTTCTTCCTTCGATGCGCTTCAAGCAAGACGCAGTTCCGGGACTCGCGATCCACATGCATTTCACTCCTACGGAAGTTGGCGATTACGAGATTGCCTGCGCCGAGCTTTGCGGCCTCGGCCATTACAAAATGCACGGCATGCTGAAAGTGGTGAGCCAGGCGGATTTTGATTCCTGGCTGAACGCACGAGAGGCGGAGAAACAATAAATGGTTGCCCAGGACGCTCACGCACACGCGGCCCCTCAAGGCTTCATTCGCAAATA
>DATHJP010000008.1:0-2765 GCA_035489695.1 Terriglobales bacterium | reverse complement strand
ATCTTTGAACAGAGCGGCGACCGCGTTGAGATAGAGCTTCTCGCGCGGAGACATTTTCTGCGCCGCAAGTCCCTTTTGCACCAAACCCCACGCAGCCGTCTCGTCTGCGGACGAAGGCGCGTCCCAGAAGGGATGGTTGTACGTCATGGCTGCGCCCCAGTACGCGATTGCACACGCCGGATCAACGTTTGAGACTTGCTGAAAACCTTCCAGTGCGCGCCTGTACCAGAAATTATGTAGCAGGGCCAACGCGCGGTCGAACTTTGCGGCCACCGCCGGAGAGCACGAAATCTCCATATGTGCGCGACCCAGACCCTCTTCAGACCCAGGAGAGGCGTGCGCGTGTTCCTCAGCTTCTTGTGCAATACCCGGAGTACCGAGGGAAAGCATAATGAGGAAACATATTGCGAAGCGGAGGAAGGATCGCATGGCGAGCTCCTTTGTACGGAAATCTCGAGGCTTTGCGGTCTCAGAGATGCGCTAATCGTATCCCAGAGATCCATGTCACCATCGAAAATATAAGGAGTGAGAAACGGGTTGCTGGATGCGAAAGGCGAAGTTCTGGGCGGATGGTCGGCTACTCGGAAGTAATCCATCTGCGTGGTCAGCCCGATTACTGTTGAAAGATCGCCATTTCACCAACAACCGCCATTCGGCGGTGTGAATGTGTATTTAAGCAAAGAATCTCTTATGGCGAACCGTACAACTGCCGGTATAGATTCGCGTTGCGCATGATGGCTTGCACGTATTCCCTGGTTTCGGTAAACGGAATCGATTCCACAAATTCCTGCACATCACGATACTTGCCGTAACCCTGCCAATCCTGCACCCGATCGGAGCCGGCATTGTAGGCGGCCAGCGCGTATTCGAAGGCGCCGAATTTATCCACCATGCTGCGGAAATAACGGGTGCCCAGTTGAAGATTCATGCTGGGGGTAAATAATTGGGTAGGAGAAAAATGCTTAATTTTTTCCTGCTTGGCGACTCCCTTCCCTACTTTCGGCAGAAGCTGCATCAGTCCGACTGCGTTTTTGTTTGAAACGGCGTTAGGGTTGAACGCGGATTCCTGGCGGATCAGCGAAGCCACGAGATAAGGATCGAGCGCGTTTTCCGAAGATGACTTTTTCAGATCAGTCCAGTACGGCTTGGGGAACAGGCCTTCCCAGTACGTCCGAGGCAGACTGGGGAGATCCAGAGCAAAATAATTCGGAACTGTTCGTTTCAAAGTTTCAATCGCCATGTCGTAGCGTCCTGCATCCTGATAGAAACGCGCTTTCGCGGCGGGCAGCCAATTCCCTTTTTCCTCTTCCGCGGCAGCCTGCAGTTCGCTGACGGCAAATTCCACCAAAGCGCCGTTCTCCAGCAACTCCGCTTTTTGCACGCGTAAGTTGTCACTCGGAGCCTCGTCTTCAGTTACCTTGGCATTGCTGTTGATTGGCGGGACACGGTCCAGCAGCGCGTAATGCGGCGGATCGTCATCGGCTTTCAGTTGCCCAAGCCGTTGCCGCGCCAGTTCGCCGTAGTAGTAATTTTGGAAGCGCCCGGAGAGCTTTTGATAATAGGCGCGAGCCATCCCTGGATCGTTGTCTTCTTCCGCCAGGCGTCCACGCCAGTAAAGCGCAGCCGGCACTTCCGCGGAAGCTGGGTAGAGCGCAATCTGCTGCTCAAAGGCATTCTTGGCCTCAGCGTTCTTGCCTTGGCGTAACGATAACCACGCTACCTTCCAATGCGCGTAGGAAGCACGACTACCCTCGGGGAAGCGCTGCTGCAACTCACCATAAGACTCGATAGCTCGGTCATAGTCGCGTTTCAGTAAATAAATGTTCCCTTCCGAGAGCAAAGCCTGCTCCATCCATGGACTAGTAGGAAATTCTTGCCGGAGTTGTCCAAGGATGCGCAAGAAGCCGTCATCATCGTCCTCGGCGCGTGCGACTTCCGCAAGGTTGAACAGCCGCTGGGCGTTCATCTCCGGTGTGGAACTGGGAATCGCATCCAAAACCTTCTTAGCTTCTTTGTTCTGCCCAGCGCGGCGCAACGCTACCGCCAACGTCAACTGCAATTCGGCACGCTCAGGCGGACTTACCTGTTCCACTAAGGCGCGATATTCATCGGCCGCGTCGCTGAAGCGCTTGCCTTTCGCCAGTAAGTCAGCTCGCGTCCGGCGCAGGTTCAGCGAAGAAGCAGGCAATGGACTGGACGCGGCCAGTTTCTTGAGCTCCTCGTCCGCCTGGCTAGCTTCTGGGCTTAGCGGCATAGTGAAGTACAGGTTGCGCAAGACGTTTACTGCTTTCTCAGGTTCTCCTGACGCCGCATAAGCGCGCCCCAGCGCAAGCTCCACTTCCGCGCGAGTCGGTTCGCGATCTATTTCCAATACTGGGATGGCCTCTGGCGCTCGTCCTGCGGCCAATAATGCATTCGCGTACACGACATGCGCATCACGAATCAGCAATGAATCGGGATAGGTCTTGTCGAATTCGCCAAGGGCAGCAATCGCTTCGGCGTTTTGGCCCGTCTGCAAATAGGAACTTCCAAGATAGAAATTGACGTAATCTCCCAAATCGCCGGCATTAGGCTTGGCCCGGTTTAGCGGGTCAATCGCTTTGGCATAGTCATGGTCGAGGATGTGCGCATAACCTACTACCAGCCAAGCCAGCGCCCCGGCGTCCTCTTTCGCGTGATTGCGGGCATAGGATTCGACTCCTGCGTAGGCAGCAGGAGTCCGATCCTGCAGAAGCTGACGAGCCATGGGCTTCAGGCTGGAAGAG
>DATHJP010000007.1:0-2660 GCA_035489695.1 Terriglobales bacterium | reverse complement strand
GCGAGCGGCCCGGTGATAATCGAAATTTCAGATGAATCCGGGAAACTGGTGCGTCATTTTTCCAGCACAGACAAACCAGACCCAGTGAACGAGAAGGAGTTGAATATTCCGACGTACTGGATCCGCCCCGCGCGAGTGCTGTCAACACAGGCAGGCATGCATCGCTTTGTTTGGGACTTGCACTATCCACCGCCGGATTCACTGGAGCACGAATATCCTATTTCTGCGATTTATCACGATACTCCGCGCACCCCCCTCGGGCCTGCGGTCCTGCCCGGCAAATACAGCGTCAAATTAACCATGAACGGAACGAGCTACACGCAGCCACTGATGATCAAGATGGATCCGCGAGTAAAGACTACCGCGGACAGTCTTCGGCAGCAGTTTGACCTGGAAATGAGAATCAACGAAGCAATGCATCACGATTATCAAACACTGCAACAGGTGCGCGGCTTACGCCAGCAGCTAAAAAATCTGACGGAGAAGATTCGGCCGGGGCAGCTCAAGGAATCCGTCGCAGCTCTAGAAAGTAAGGCGGCTGAGCTGGAAGGAAGTGAAGGAGGATACGGCACAACTTTCTTCAGTACGCCGGAAGGAAGAACCTTGGCGAGGCTGAACGCGGGACTGAATACTTTACTGGCCGCCGTCGACGGCGCTGATGCTACGCCAACGAACCAGGATTTGAGCACGTTCCATGACCTAAACAACGCTCTCGATCAGCAGTTAGCGCGATGGGACGAAATCAAGGCTAAGGATGTGCCGGAACTGAATCTGAAACTCAAACGGTCCGGTTTGCCACAACTGAATCCGGAATTGATAACTGCGACAGGAGAGTTGCATCGCAACCACGATAGAGCCGGAGACGACGAGCCGTGATTATGCGGACTTTTTCTCGTGCTTGCGAAGAACTTCGTAAGTGGCGTCTTCGATCTTGGAAAGTACCCCATCTTTCCGTAATTGTGAACGGCGCTCATCTTTCTTTGGCGGGTATTGTTCCAGACGTCTAATAGGAACGGTCGGGTTTTGTGAGTTGCTCATACTCTCCTCTGAAGCGTTAGGCTAAAGAAGCATTAACTAAAAACCGCAGCATTATGGTGTTAACGGTGAGTTCCGGGAAGTGCATCGCTTGGTTCCCTCGGCAATACTGACGTTCTCTCCAATAGGTATCTCCTGAGAGCGTCTTGCCAGCTGGGCACCTCAATTCCGTGTTTCTCCAAACTCTTGCTGGAAAGCACAGAATATGTTGGCCTTTGCGCTGGCCGGACGAAGTGTTCACTCGTCGTCGGATGCACGACGGTGGTCAGTCCAGCGGTGGCAACAATATCGCGTGCAAACTCAAACCACGAACAATTGCCGTGGTTGGTTGCGTGCACAATTCCTTTAGTGTCGGCCCTGCATAACCGAATAATCGCTCGCGCCAGATCGGTCGTGTAGGTTGGTGATCCCCGCTGGTCGTCAACCACATCAATTGCGGGTCGGCTAGTAGCCAACTTCAGAATTGTGTCTGGGAAACATTTACCATCAACTCCAAACAACCACGACGTTCGCAATATGCAGCATTCCGGCAGCACCTGGCTGATCTGCACTTCTGCCTCGGCCTTCGAGCGTCCGTAGACATTGAGCGGTGCGCGAGGATCGTTGGTCTCATAAGGACTGTTCTTAGCGCCATCGAAGACGTAATCCGTGCTGAGAAAGAGAAGCCGCGAAGAGTACCGCTTTGCCGCTTGCGCCACGTTGAGCGCCCCGCGGCAGTTCACATCGAAGGCATGCTCTCGGTTTTGCTCGCATCCGTCTACGTCGGTGTAGGCGGCGGCGAGTACGATCCAATCCGGTTGAGTCCGCTCGAGGACATTCAAAATCTGCTTCGGATCGCGTATGTCAGCGTCTCTGGAACCCAGCCCGCTGAGATCGTCACCGGTCCATTCGCGCATGAGCGCTTTGCCGAGCAGACCTGTTGCGCCGAAGATTGTCACTCGCATGCTGCGGTCCTATAGTTCTATTCGTACACTTCCGCCTGACGAAACGGAATACCGAGATTATCCTTGGCTGACACAATCGCTTCACCATCGAGTTGCCAGTCAATCTTGAGATCGGGATCATTCCACGCCAGGGTGCGGTCAAATTCCGGAAAGTAAAAGTCGGTAGCCTTGTAGAGTACGTGCGCGTCGTTCGAAACCACGCGAAATCCATGCGCCAATCCCGCAGGCATCCACAGCATGCGATTGTTTTGGCCGGAGAGCCGAACCGCTTCCCAACGGCCGAAGGTAGGCGACTTGCGGCGGAGATCGACCGCGACATCCAGAATTTCTCCGGCTACCACGCGCACCAGCTTCCCTTGCGGACGTTGTATCTGGTAATGCAGCCCACGCACCACGTTGTGCGCCGAGAAAGAGTGATTGTCCTGAACGAAGTGCTCGTGGACGCCCACTTCGGCCATAGTGCGCTGGTTGTAGCTTTCGAGGAAATAGCCGCGCTCGTCGCCAAAGATTCGCGGCTCCAGAATCAAGACGCCGCGCAATGATGCGGGGGTCACCTTCATGACAATGCCGCTTGCCTGTCCCACAGCCACGTCAGAATACTCTCTCGCGCAGCAGTTGCAGCAAATACGCTCCGTAACCATTGTTCTTCATTGAATTTCCGATTTCTGCCAATTGATCGGC
>DATHJP010000006.1:0-2168 GCA_035489695.1 Terriglobales bacterium | reverse complement strand
CGGCACAATCTTTTGCGCGCGCAGCCAGCCGGTGTATTGGAAATGCATTTGACTAAGGAGTGGCTCCATTTGGCCGCGATAACCCGGGTCGGCGAGCTCCGGCAACGCCAGAGAAACTGGCCCGATGTCTTCACCGTTTAGATAAATTTCAGGTGGCGCATCAATACGCGGATTTGCGATTTCGAAAGTCAGCAGCGCTGCCAGCGGCTGCGCCTCGACCCCGAACTGAAACGCCGCGCTTTGCTGAATAACCGTGCCGATCTGGATCGTCTCGGCCGCAAGGGTTGCAATGACAGTGCCAAAGCGCTCCGTGTCCTGAATGGGCGCACGCAACGGTGGCATCGATGAGAAAGGTTCCGGGATCACGTCGCGATGCTCAGCGTTCAACGGATGAACCACACCGCTGCTCGTCATCCAATCGAGATACGCCGCGCGCACCGTTTTCCCATCTCCCGGGACCTCGATATCGATGGAGGAAGTGTCGGTCATCGGTATCATCACCGAATCGGAAGCCGGCAGATTAATTCCGGACCCGAGTGCGCCTGAACGCAAAATGTGTGTGCCGGACTCATCCCATGCCACTATCTCCGGCTGCTGATCTGGCTTGTCGTCGAAGAACAGGCGGAACAAGAGAACTTGATAATCTCGGCTCGGTCGCGCCACGCGAATGCGAAAGACGGTCTTTGGCATCGTATCGCCTGTCCCCTGCGCGGGGAACAGCGTGACTGCTTCGACCCATGGCGGTGCGTTCTGTGGTGTAGAGTGACGAGGAGTGTTCTGGCGCAGATCCAGCCATGCGCTTTCCGGCGTTGATTCTCCGGGCTTCGCATCAGCCCTGGTTGGCAGGTTATCGCTGAAAGCTTCCTGTCCATACAGGCGCGAAATCGCGCCAAACAAGAGCAAAAACACGAGGCGAAGAAACATTTAGCCGCCAAACTTATTTTAGTGCAGCTGCCAATTGCAAGCTTTTAATGCGGCCGAAATTGCAAGCTATGTGTCATCTCGAAAACCGCCGACAGAATGCTGAAAACGACAAAGCCAACCAGGACTGCAATTACTACGATAATCACCGGCGGAATGAGTTGTGAGATCACGGCGACTGTACGGTCAAGCTCCCGCTCATAAACATCGGCAATGGATTGCATCGTCTCGGCGAAATGTCCCGTTTGTTCTCCGACTGCCATCATGTCGGTGAGTAAATCGGGAAACAACTTTTGCTCCTGCAACGCAGCGGACAGCGTCGCGCCATCGATTACAGCCCGACGTACTTCCTTTAGTTTCTCTTCCAGAAATCGATTCGCTGCGATTTCGGTGACGAGATCGAGGGCGCGAAGCAAGGGGATTCCGTTTTCCATCAGTGTTCCCAGTGTGCGCGAGAACTGCGCGTAATAACGGTGCCGGATGACACGCCCGTAGCCGGGGATGATGAGACGAAAACGGTCCCATGCGATCCGTCCTTCACTGGTGCGGACAAATGCGCGAAACCCGATAATCGCGCCAATCACCAGCAGGACGCCGACCCACCAATATCCCGTGATTAGATGATGAACTTGCAACAGGATACGCGTGGGCAAAGGCAGTGCACCGCCGGTTTCCGACATGAACCCCGTCAGTTGCGGCACCATGAACGTGATGAAAATCGTAATCAGGATGGCGCCGGCCAATGCGAGAAAGGCCGGATAGATCAGGGCTTGCTGCACGCGATCTCGCAAATCTTTCGCCTGCATCAAATGTTTGACCACCCGGAGCAGAATCTGCGGCAGCGCGCCGCTGGCTTCGCCCGCCGCCACCAAGTTTACGTAAAGCGGCGGGAAAATGCGTGGGAACTCACTCAGTGCCCGCGAGAAACTGCGACCGTCAACCAGCGCCTGATGCAACGCACGCGTCATTTGCTGGACGCGAGGCTGCTTCAAGCGCTTTTCCAAAATCGACAGCCCCTCGTCGAGCGTCATTCCCGCCTTTAGCAAATGGGCCAGCTGCTCCGTAAAAATCAGCAGCTGGCCGTGCGGAATTTTCAAGCTCTGCGTGGCAGTTGCCTGTGCTGCACCGTTTCGACCCACCACTTTCGGCTCCGCGCCCACTAATTCGATCCGGATTGGGACGCATTGTTTTAATTCAATTTGGTGAATGGCAACCGCTCGATCCGAGCAATCCAGTACGCCTTCAAC
>DATHJP010000005.1:0-3273 GCA_035489695.1 Terriglobales bacterium | reverse complement strand
TTATCTCTTATCTTCTAACACAAACGCGGGCGAAAAGTTCCAAAGAGGAACCTCTTGCATATATGGGAGAGTTGCGTCTGAAAAGGCCGATGCTGACGTGACAACGTATTGCTGACGCCTCGTTTTTTCGCGCGCTGAAGGACGGCGCTGGTTCTGTTTCGGGCGTCCGCTGAAGGGTTCCCGTTCTGAACAAGGCACACTCGATTTCTTTTTCAACATCTTCACTCTTGCCAACCTGTCGTGACAGACTCAGGACAGCCAATGAAATCTTCACGAACGAAAACAGCCCCGCAATATGGCGCCGTCAAGGGCGGGATGGACGCCCACATACGGAAAATTGAGCGGCGCGAATGGTGGCTGTGGACCTCGGCCATTCTCGTAACTTTATTGCTGACTCTAGGCATCGTTTCCTTTCTGGTTCCCATACTGCACCCGCAGGTTAAGGCTGCTGACCCTCTTCCCGTGAACAACGCTATGCGCGGCTTGGTGGGTATGGTGCTGCTGTTCGATATCTACACTGTTTATCAGCAGCTCCAGATCTATCGCATTCGCCGCCAGATGGCGGAGCGCGAAGAGCTGTTTCGTCTGATCACTGAAAATGCCGCCGACATGATTGCGGTCGTGGATTCGGAGGGGCGCCGTCTTTACAACAGCCCCTCCTATCAGAAGATCATGGGTTACACGCCGGAGGAACTTCAGACCACGGCATCCCTGGAGCAAGTCCATCCCGACGATCGGTCGCAGGTGGAAGAGGCGGCGAAAGAAGCGCTGGTTTTCGGCGTAGGCCGCAGGATCGAATACCGGATGCGCCACAAGGATGGCTCCTGGCGCATTCTGGAATCCAGCGCCAGCACCATTCGGAATGCTGAGGGCAAAACCGAAAAATTGGTCATCATGAACCGCGATATCACCGAACGCAGGCGGCTGGAAGAACAGTTTCGCCAGGCACAGAAGATGGAAGCTGTCGGCCGGCTCTCCGGAGGAATCGCTCACGATTTCAATAATCTGCTGGGGGTGATTATCGGTTACAGCGAGATACTTCAGGAAAAACTGCAGTCAACCAATCCATTGCGGGGCAGCGTCGACGAAATTCTAGGGGCAGGCCGCCGCGCCGCCTCGCTCACTCGCCAGTTGCTCGCCTTTAGCCGGCAGCAAGTGCTCGAACCCAAGGTCCTTAATCTGAATGCAGTGCTCAAGGACATGGGCAATATGCTTCCGCGCATGATTGGCGAGGACATTGAGCTCTCCATGGTGCTCGGCACCGCGTTAGGTAGAGTCAAAGCCGATCAGGGACAGATTGAACAAATTGTCATGAACCTGGCCGTCAATTCGCGGGATGCCATGCCCGACGGCGGCAAACTGTTCATCGAGACCACGAACGCCGAAATTGATCTCAGCTTTACCAAACGATATTCCTATCCGGTACAGCAGGGTTCCTATGTCCTGCTTACGGTTTCTGACACTGGAATTGGCATGGATGAGGCCACCCAGGCCCACATATTCGAGCCATTTTTTACCACCAAAGAGAAGGGCAAGGGCACCGGACTTGGATTGGCCACGGCCTATGGAATCGTCAAGCAGAGTGGTGGCTACATCGACGTGTATAGCGAGCTCGGAACAGGTACAACTTTCAAGATTTATCTGCCTCGAGTGCATGATGCCCTCGACTCTCAGAAGCCTGCGGAGAGCGATCTGATGAAATCTCGTGGCAGCGAAACCATTCTGCTGGTCGAGGACGAGACTTCCCTACGCACCCTGACCCGCAATCTGCTGGAATTGTCTGGCTACACTGTTCTTGAAGCCAACAATGGCAGCGAAGCCATGACCATCAGTCAGCAGCACTCCGGCGTTCTACAACTCTTACTGACTGATGTCGTCATGCCCGGAATGAGTGGGCGAGTGCTGGCGGGACAGGTCGTCGAGCAACGCCCATTGATCAAGGTTGTGTATATGTCCGGCTACACCGGACAGGCCGTCGGCGCGCATGGAGCGCTGGAGGAAGGCAGTTTCTTTCTGCAAAAGCCTTTTAGCCGCGACGGCTTGGTGTCCAAAGTCCGCCAGGCCCTGGACAGCGGGCCGGCTAAACGGCCTGAAGAAGCACCCACGGTGCTGTACTTAAATCAGAAATCGGGAGAGCCGACGTGCAAAGAATCCTGATCGTCGACGACGATGAATCCATGCGTGGTCTGTTGCGGGCGCGCCTGTCGGACAGCTATGAAATCATCGATACCGCCAACCCAGAACAAGCTTTAGGGCTGGCCCTCGAACACAAACCGGAGGCCATCTTTCTCGATCTGATGATGCCCAAGTTCTCGGGATTTGAACTCTGCCAAAGCCTTCGCTCGGTAAGCTACACCTCGCGCATTCCCATCTTCGTCATTAGCGGAGAAGCCGGAGTCACTCACCGACAGCATTGCGAAGACCTGGGTGCAACTGCTTACTTTGAGAAGCCGGTAGACTTCATAAAACTTAAAGAGAGATTGGCTGCCGAGATTCACACCAAGAACGTGGAACGCAGGGCGCATGTCCGTGTTCGCATGCGAATCATCCTGAAAATCCGCGGAACCGACAGCAATGGAAAAGCTTTTGAAGAACTGACTACCACCGAAAACGTGAGCGCCGGCGGCTTCCTCTGCAATTGCACCGCCTCGCTGGCCAAAGACGCGACCATAGAAGTCTTTCTGAGTGCCTCAGCCGAACGCTATGTAGGCCGGGCCAAGGTGGTACGGAAAGAATCTCCCGGCACGCCCTGGCAGCGGTATGGCTTCCAGTTTCAAGAGAAGACTTTGGAATGGGTGCTGCAAGGCTAGTGGTCAGTGGTCAGTGGCCAGCAGAATTCGGAACCCAGCCGCGAAGCGGCGTAAGGATGCAGCCCACGGCGTAAGCCGTGGGTGGACGTGTACGAACCCACCAGCCCCGAAGGGGCGACAGAAACAAAATCTTGGCGGAACTCCGGCTCGATGAACGAACGTCGGCCTTGCGTGCGGAAAACAGGATGCGTGGCAGAGGTATGAGGCAGAATCTTTCGCCCCGTTGGGGCTTTCCCTCCCTTGTATCGCACCCACGGCTTACGCCGTGGGCTGCATTCTTGCGCCGCTTCGCGGCTTCTTTCGCTCCCTTGCGGCGCACCCACGGCTTACTCCGTGGGCTGCATTCTTGCGCCGCTTCGCGGCTTGTTCCGCTCCCGGCGGCGCACCCACGGCTTACGCCGAGGGCTGCATTCTTGCGCCGCTTCGGCTTGTTCCGCTCCCGGCGGCGCACCCACGGCTTACG
>DATHJP010000004.1:0-4605 GCA_035489695.1 Terriglobales bacterium | reverse complement strand
ACCTGCACCAACCTGCACTGGGAGACACAGAGTGCCGCTCGACAGCGACCTTTGACGGTTCAACTCCCCTGCTTCTGTTCGATGGCGTTTCTGCCTTGCGTGGTGGTGACGACCATGACGCGGTCCATCTACACCAGCATGGCAAGGAAACCCAAGCTAAAGCCGCTCGCGACCGTGCCGGCGAAACGCTGAAGTCCTCCGTAGTCTTCGATGACGCCTTCGCCTACTCCGACCTCGAACGGGTGAACCAGCTCCGGCGCATGCTCGACCTCGCTGCGACCCGTGGACTCCAGATCATTGTTCTTACGTGCAATCCCGCGGATTATGTCGCCCTCGGCGCGAAAGCCGTGGCCCTACGCGCTCGGCCCCAATGCCTCCCTCAATCTTGATATCCGTTGAACCCGCCTCTGGATAGCCGAACGCAGGACGTCGTCGTTGGCTAGAAGCCGGACCGATTTTCTAGCGCGAGTCAGGCCAGTGTAGAGCAGTTCGCGCGTCACCACAGGATGCTCCTTTTCAGGCAGGATGAGGAGAACGTGATCGAATTCCGAGCCCTGGCTCTTGTGAACCGTCATGGCGTAGGCGGTTTCATGTTCCGGTAAACGGATTGGTGGGAACTTGCGCAACGTGTTCTCCGGCCCCGAAAAGAAAGCCCTTGGCTCTCGGCTATCGCCGTCCTGAAGGATGATGCCCACATCACCGTTGAAAAGTTTCAGATTGTAATCGTTCCGCGTGACCATGATCGGCCTGCCGGCATACCAGGAGCTTTGTGCCCTGATCAAACCGGCCTCTTCCAGAATTTCCTCCGTAAGTTGATTCAGCCCGGCAACCCCGAATGGCCCCTCCCGCAAGGCGCACAGCACCCGGAATCGGGCCAAGGCAGCCAGTGCCTGAATTGGATCGGACGCCTTCAGATACTCGCTGAACCCGGTCACCGTCCTTTCTCTCAACGCATCCTTCAACTCCGCGCGGCGCGGTAGCGCTGCGCAGGAAAGGTCAGATGTCGGATTGTTGATGCAGTCCCGGATGGTTCCCGATGCCTCTTCCACGCGGCCCTCGTTAATAGCATTGCTCAACCGGAAGATCGCGCTGTCCCCGCCAAAACGGTAATTCTTCTTCAGCTGTACTACAGAATCCGTCAGCACACTGCCCATTCGTGGGACTATGTCTGTCGCGAGCCTCTTGCCGGTAGCCTCTTCGAAGTGCTGCTTGAATTGCTCAGAAAAGCCATCGACTGCAACTGCGGAGCAGATGTCACCCAGGACCGCCCCCGCTTCCACTGACGCCAATTGATCCTTGTCACCCAGAAGAATGACTCGTGCAGACGGGGAAACCGCCTGAAACAGTTTTGCCATTAAGGCCAGGTCTACCATGCTTGCTTCGTCCACAGCGATCACGTCATACGGCAAAAGATTGTCCGCGTTGTGACGGAAATAGGCAGAGTGCGGGACATATCCCAGCAACCGATGGATCGTGGTGGCACCCCCTGGCAATTGGCTCTTGATCAGCTCACTGCAGGTTAGCGCCGTTTTGACGTTCCGGATCGATTCCTGGATTCGGGCTGCTGCTTTTCCCGTTGGCGCCGTAACAGCAATACGAAGCTTACGGTTCCGCTCCAACTCCAGAAGCAACGCCAGAATAAGCACCAGCGTGTGTGTCTTACCTGTGCCCGGCCCGCCAGAGATGACGCAAAACTTCCGGCGCGCGGCTGCGAACGCGGCGACGCACTGCCAATTGACGGACCCGCTCGACTCAGGGAGGAAAAGACTTCGAAGCACTTGCTTAAGCACCCCGTCGCCGGATTCCTCCGGTTTGCCCGCCGTCCGCTTCAGGATTTCCGAGACAAGATTCTGCTCATACTCCCAGTAGCGGTGAAGGTAAAGCCGGTGCCTGGCGTCAAGAATTAGCGGCCTGAATTCCCCAGGTGATCCCACCACGGGCGAAGTTTCGAGTTCCTTGGTCCAATCCTGAAGACTCGGAACCTGGACCGAATTCACCCCATCAACGGGCTTGTCCGGGAACAGCGTCCCTGCAATCTCCTCCAGGTCCAGGCAAATATGTCCTTCACTCCGCCTTCGGCTAACCATGGCCGCTGCCAATGCCAGCGCCGGTCGTTCTCCACCTGACTGCGCCTCGATGAATCCGGCAAAGTGACGATCCAAATCGCTGAAAGCATCGCTGCCGACCAATTCGCGGATGTCATTCATTGACTTTGCCCTCCACCGCCGCTCCACCTGTCAGCAGGCGGTCCAGTCCGCTGACGAATGATTCTGAAAGCCGGGCACGATAAATCCCGAATTCGGGACGGGCTGGGTCGATGCCGCGCAGAAACAGATAATACACTCCGCCAAAATGTTTCTCGTATTCGTACCCAGGCAACCGCAGACGGAGATAACGATCCAGCGCGACGGTGTACAGTTGATATTGAAAATAGTAGTGCCGGCGACGGATCTCGCACTCTAGCGCTGACGGGGCGTAATCCTCAATCCGGCCGCCGAGCCAATTGGATTTCCAGTCCACCAGATAAAAGCGGCCATTGAACTCGAATATGAGATCGATGAAACCCTTGAGCATCCCCTGGACCGGAGCGAATGAAAGCCCTTCTTGCTCGCGGCTGCCGGGATCGCGGTCGCCAAAAAATTGATATTCCTGGAGCAGATTCCGGATCAATTGAGGCGAGATTTTCTGGAGCGGAAAATAGAATTCGAGTTCGTGCAGCCGTTGAGCTGTCGTGATTTTCTCAAACGTCAGATCAGGGACCCTCTCGTCAAGTCGCGCCGTCATGACCTTGCCCAACATTTCTACGATGACATTCGAGAAATCCGCAGCCGACAGGCCATGCGCCACGAGCTGTTCACAGACCAGGTCATTTGTTGCCGGTTGGTTCCATTGAGTAAAATCCAGGCCTTCGAGGATCTTGTGCAGGCAAGTGCCGGGCTTTGCTCCGCGTGGGAAGGTAAAGATACCGGCGGCGACAAACTCACCGCGAGCGCCAGCACCCAATTCGTCATGGTCCGGTGATTCCTCGTTTTGATTTGCGGTGAGCGAACTAAAGCTGCTGATGCGCCAATCGCGGGCGATCGTGCCCGTAAATCTCCGATAATTCAGCGCTGGCGTGCTTGAACTGGAAAATTCGAATTTCTCGTGTGTCGGTTCGGGAAGGTCCCGGACCTCGATTGTCGGTTTGCCGTCCGCGCCTTTGGACTGTTCCGCCAGTTTGCTCAAGTCCTCCCGCAAACGGTTGTCGTCGAGCCCAGGGAAGTTGCTCTCCTGTGCCGTGATGGGATCGGGATCGGGTGTAGCTGGCGGGTGCATCAGCCAGGCTGGAGCTGAAGTTGCAGCGTCGCGGAACGCGCCCCAAACGAGGTAACAGCGGTGCTTGGCTCGAGTCAGCGCCACATAAAAAAGCCGTACATTCTCGGCCAGGCGCTCGACCCTGGCCTGGTGTTTGTGGCTGTCATAATCCGCACTGCCCAGATCGCGAACCAGGCCACCGTCGCCATTCTCGTGGAAAAAGACCTGCTCCTCACCGCGGTGCTCGATATTCGCGCCCTTCCACGAGAAGGGGCAAAACACGACCGGGTATTCCAGCCCTTTGCTCTTGTGAATGGTAACCAATTTGACCGCTTTCTCGTCGGTTTCCAACCTGAGTTGGTGTTCCTCGGCCACTTGCCCCTCCAATTCCCGTTGTTGGCCAATCCATTTAAGCAAGCCGGAGACGCCCAGGCGATTCTCGACGCTGGCGCGGTGAAGCAGTTCTGCAACGTGCAGCAAGTTGGTTAACCGACGCTCGCCATTGGGAAAGGCCAGCAGACGCAGACGCACCTGCTCGCGTTGCATAAAACTACGAAACATCTGGATGAACCCTTTCTGTACCCAGAGATCGAGGTAATCGCGGAATCGTTCCAGAATCTGCTGCCACTCCGTCTCTAGTTTCGCCATTTCTTCGATTTTGGAACCGGTGTAACCAATCAAGTCCGTCCCGAGGGCAGCCATCAATTGCGATTCATTGGTTGGGTCGGCGATGGCCATTAGCACGCGCTCCGTCTCCAATACTTCCCGCGAATCAAACAGACTGGCGCCGGTGTAAAGCACGCTGGGAACACTGCGCTCGCTGAGCGCGTCCTGAACCAATTGAGCCTGCCGATTCTCGGTCACCAGCACGGCGATGTCTTCGGGCAAAAGTTTGCGGTCGCCCAACGTCGTTTTACCGTTGAGTAGATCGACGATTTCCGAGGCGACGATCGACGGGAGCTCCTTGTTGGCAGCACCCTTATTGATCTCGCCCCCAGTCCGGTTCCAGAACCAAATGTGAAAGGCCGGCTCCGTCTTGCCATCCACCAGGATCCGCTTTTTGTCCGCCTCCCCCTTGGCCTCCACGGGATGGAACCGGATCCCTTTCAACACGAACGGCTGGCTCGAAGCGCTGAAGACGGTGTTCACTGATCGTACAAGGCACGACTCGGAGCGCCAATTCTCCTTGAGGGTGAAAGTCTGGCCGGCGATTTGGCTGGCCTTCAGGTATGTGAAAACGTCGGCCCCGCGGAACCCGTAGATGGCTTGTTTAGGATCCCCGATGAGGAACAGATAATTTTCCGCACCCAT
>DATHJP010000003.1:0-3185 GCA_035489695.1 Terriglobales bacterium | reverse complement strand
CTCCCGTGGTTCCCCGGGTAGGCCCGTTTCTATTGCTGCTCCCCCGTTAACCGACCCATACCCGAATAAATCCCTCCAAGTACAGTGGCTAGTTACGTGCTGCTTTACAACCGGCGCAGCCTCTCTGCATCAAAAATTCGGAGGCAGAAACAGTGGCAGTTACTAACATTATTGTCGGCGAGCGGCCGCAAGCGTCGAACGTTATCCCTATAGTTCCGGGCATGCGGACCGATGTCAGCGGCCGGCAGGTAAAGAACGTTATTCTGCTGTCCCTTCCGGACGACGAATACAGCATGCTTCGCCCCCACCTGGAGTTTGTGGATTTACCCCACCACACAATCATGCACGAGCCGGGGGAGAAGATCGAATATGGTTATTTTCTGAACGAAGGGATGACTTCGTTGGTGGTATTGACCAGCGATGGAAGGAGTGTCGAAGTCGGTATTGTAGGCCGGGAAGGCGTAGTCGGAACTCCCTTGGCGGTCGGACTGCACCGCGGACCGTGTCGTGCCATTATGCAAATTCCGGGAGCCGGGGTCAGGGTTAAAGCAGGAGTGTTGGAAGACATCTTGCTCGCCGCTCCCACACTGCAAATGGCGCTTAGCCGTTATGCCCTGATGCAGGGATTACAGGTAGCCCAAATCGCAGCCTGCAACCGGCTGCACGAAATCGAGCAGCGCCTGGCGCGCTGGCTCTTGATGTGCCAGGATCGGGTGGATTCGCAACTACTTCATTTGACCCAGGATTTTATGGCGCAGATGCTGGGTACAGGACGTCCCACCGTGAGTTTGGCGGCGGGTATTTTACAGCGTGCCGGCCTGATCCAAAATTCACGCGGCACAGTGAAGATTTTGAACCGCAAGAGCCTCGAAGGTGCAGCCTGTGAGTGCTACGGAGTTATCCAGCACTTCAACGGCGGACTTGGCCTGAAATAGCCCTCCTGCAACTCTCAGTTCGGTGCAGAACTGACAAGCCTGCGCGCGATCACTAGCCTACGCACTTACCAAAGGGCCAGATTATGGTTTCCAGTTTCTAGTTTCTGCTTTAACAGGAAACTAGAAACCGGACACTCGAAACTTCCAGGGAAGATAGTGGCCGAGCAAGATATCCGTTTGCCAAAAACACTCAAGCTCGATAAACCCAGCACGCTGCGGTCTGGCATGCGAACGGATATTACGGGCAAGCCAGTCAAGAATGTAATCCTGCTGTCGCTTCCCGATCGCGAATTCAATCTACTTCGACCTTATCTCGAGTACGTGGATCTTCCCCATCATCGCATTCTGCACGAGGCCGGCGAGCGCATCGAGTTCGCCCATTTTCTGAATGAGGGCATGGCCTCGCTGGTGGTGATCACCAGCGACGGCAGAAGTGTTGAAGTCGCGGTCGTGGGCAAGGAAGGTATGGTGGGAACTCCGTTGGCTGTCGGCCTGGATCGCGGCCCTTATCGCGCCATCATGCAAATATCCGGCGAGGGATTGCGGGTAAAGGCAGATGCGTTGGCAGAAACTGTTGTTTCCGCCCCCGAGTTACGAGTCATATTGAGCCGTTACGTGTTGATCCAAGGTTTACAGGTTGCGCAGATTGCCGCCTGCAACCGGTTGCACGAGATTGAACAGCGTCTGGCCCGCTGGCTGCTGATGTGCCAGGACCGTGTCGACTCCGACTTGCTGCCAGTCACTCATGAGTTTCTGGCACAGATGTTGGGTACGGGACGTCCCAGCGTCAGCCTGGCAGCTGGGGTTCTACAACGCGCGGGGACGATCGAAAACGTGCGCGGCAGCGTAAAGATCCTCAATCGCAAGGATCTCGAGGATGCAGCCTGTGAATGCTATCGGGTCATGCAACACTTTCACGAAGGCATGGCCACTCGATAGTTTTTTCTTTTGTGGCACGGACGCCCGCGTAGTCTGAAAGTCCTACGGTTCGATTCCTGCGCTCAACTCTTCCGCTTGTGCCTCTGCAACGCGCGGATATGGTGTTGCTTGGCGGCGGCGCAGGTCGCCAGGTAATTGCGATCGCGTTAGCCACAACCCCGCTGCGACTGCTGCTCCCCATGTGATCGCAATTAAACCCAACGCTTCCAGATCGGCAATACGATTCCCGCTTACCATCACGAGTCGAGCGACCTGAAAACTGAGCAAGCCGGCCACAGCGGCGGTAATCCCAGCCTTTCCCAATTCTCCCCATGGCAGTTGTTTAGCCGGAACCAGCTTGCGCCGATGCAGCAGGATGGCCAGCGCAAGGGTGTTGGCGACAATTCCAAGATCGGACGCTATGGCCAGTCCCGCGGTGGAAAATGTCCGATACAGCGCGGAGTACAGGGGAAGTGAGGCCAGCGTAATCACGCTACTGGCGATCATCGGCGTGAGCGTGTTGCCGGCGGCATAGAAAGCACGTGAGTAGAGCCCTTGCGCAGACCAGAAAGCCAGTGACAGCGAGAACCAAAAGAAATAAACGGCGGTTTGCTGGGAATCAGAAAACAGGAAGTGTCCACGCCGATAAACCAGGTCGATCAAAGGCAATGCCGCGGCCATCATGAAGCTGGTAAAGAGCAGCGACGTGGCGACAATGCGGTAAATAGATCCATTCACCGTATCGGCGAATTCGTGCATGCGTTTTTCGCCAAACAGGCGCGCGAAAAATGGAAGTGACGCCTGGCTGGTGGCTTGTCCCAACACAGCAATAGGAACTGCGAACAGCCGCTTGGCATAATTCAATCGCGTGATATCGCCTACTCCCCCGGAAGCGAAGTAGCGCAGGATCCAATCATCGGCGGTGACGAGCGACACGCCGAGCATCAACGGAATCGAGAGCCGCACCCACTCCCGAAATGCCGGATTGCGCACGTCGAAAGAAATCTTATAGCCGGTTCCGATGCGCGCTGCTCCAATCGCGTTAATCAGAAATGGCCCCAGGAAGCTGCCCAGCAGCGCCCCATAGGCGAGAGCCGAAATCCCCAACTGGCGTGACAACGCAATTCCGCCCAGGATGATGAACACGTTATAGATCAGCGGACCAAAAGCAGGGAACAAGAACAAGCGCCGGGAGAGCAGCACTGCCGAAACCACGCCTCCGACGTAAAAGAAAATCTGCGCCGGCAGCAGAATCCTGGTGAGGTGAACGCACAGCTCGAGCTGTTCCGGGGAGAAGCCCTTGAATAAATGTCGCGAGATCTCAGGAGTGAA
>DATHJP010000002.1:0-5447 GCA_035489695.1 Terriglobales bacterium | reverse complement strand
CCCGTCCCGGTCGGCCAAATACACGAGGGTGGCGTCGGCGAGTTGCGGGCGGATGTTCTCGTAGCGTTTCATAACATCCGCAATGGCCTTGGCCTCAGTGCTGGCGAGCGGGAGCAGTTCGACAAAACCGTTTCCAATACTCTTTAGCAGTTGTTGGATGGCTAGCGGGTATGCACGCAACAGCCACGCTGCTTCGGTGATTACGGGCCAGCAGGAGAAAAGAGGCCCGGGCAGATCGCGCAGCGCCTGGACGCAGGTTTTGTGATGCTCGTCCGTGCGCGAGAGAATAGCAACCAGCGGGCCGGTATCAACCAGCACCCGCTTCATTTCTTTTTGCCGAAATCTTCAAAGTAGCGGCGATTGGTGCTCAGGTCTTTGGGAGCGCGCCGCACGCACCCGATCAATCCCGCTTCTTCGGCCAGCTCAAAGGCCGGACGCTCCTTCGGAGATTGGCCAAGGTAAGTTTCCAGCGCCTCCCGTACCAGCTCCGATTCACTCTGCCCCTGAATGCGCGAGCGATGGCGAAGACGCTGCCCGAGAGTCAGTGGGATTCGAATTGTAACCCGGTCAGAACTCATGTCAGACATTATAGCACAAATGTCTGACAGACTGATTTCGACGCGCTTTGCGGCCTTCCTTTGACGTGAAGGCTCCAGATCCCAAAGCGCGTTAAAATCATTATTATTATCGACCTATGATTGCACGCCCCCAAGACACCGAAGTCGCACCCTACTATTTCACCTACATCAACCAGGTGACCGGCGATGACCCTATCGCCGCGATTGAGAATCAACTCGCAGAGTCCCAAGCATTATTCGCAAAGGTCTCCGAAGAAAAATCGCTGCACTGCTATGCACCGGATAAATGGAGTATCCGGCAAGTGCTGAACCACGTCACTGACACCGAGCGCGCCTTTGCTTTTCGTGCCCTCTGGTTTGCGCGCGGTTTCGACGCTCCCTTGCCCAGCTACGACCAGAACATCGCGGCCACTGGCGCCGACGCCGACCGCATCTCCTGGGCCGCCCATGTCGAGGAGTTCCGCGTCGTGCGCCTGTCCACCATCTCCCTTTTCAAAAATATGCCATCTCAGGCATGGACGCGAAGCGGCATCGCCAGCGGCAATCCCTTCACCGTGCGCGCCCTGGCCTACATCATCCCGGGACACCTCGCCCACCACATCACGCTGCTGCGCGAGCGATACTTATAAGTGAACCCCAGCCGCGAAGCGGCGACAGAATGCAGCCCACGGCGCCAGCCGTGGGTGGACGGGCAAGAACTGACAAGCCCCGAAGGGGCGACAGAAACAAAATCTTGTTGGAACTCTGGCTCGGTCAGCGGACGCCGGGCCGTGTACTCGAAATCATTTGTCGCAGAATGTTGGCAGATGTATGAGGCGGAGTCTTTCGCCCCGTTGGGGCTCGCCCTTCCTTCATTAGCAGCCCCACGGCTTACGCCGTGGGGCTGCATTCTCGGCGCCGCTTCGCGGCTTCCTGCGCGGAGGGGCAACGGACTCGTGGCGTATTTTTTCGCGCGTCTACGCGCTTTGGCGACTCAACTTTGTAAACATTCACTTGCGCCACCCCAACACCCGTGGTATAAAAGACTCTCCGTCGAGAGTTGTGTGGCTAGCCGGGCGTTTTATCCGAATCTCTTGGCGCTCGTCCGGCATCAAATACTAAACAGGCTCAATACCTGGAATTGGTCTCGGCCACGAGGCCTGCATTCGGGGACAAGGTTCCTCGAAGGGTTTTAGCGTTATCGCAAGAACCTCCTAAAGATCTTTTCTCAAATGAGTCTTCTTCCGCCGCGGCTTGTTGCCGGTTTGGCATTGGGCCCTTGTTGAGCGGAAGGAGCGTTCTGTTGCGCGTAAACAGAGCTCCCCAAGCGAGCGTCGTTTAGGTTTTCACGGCGACGTCGTTAGGTTTTTGGGTGGGGCGCGGCTTCAGCCGTGCCGGCCGATCCAAACTGGGACCGGCTTTAGCCGCTGGGGTTGAGCTCCTCGCTGTGCAAAACAGGTGGAAATCCTGTGGGCACAATGAGTTGACAGGCGAGCAACGGGACGATAGCTTTACAAGGTTTCGAGGACAGTCGAATTCGCATTCGTGCGAGTTTGCCTGGACTGAAGGCGCGCCGCTCAGGCGGAAGGCGATTCGGTCTTTGACAATTAGGTTGAACGTGCCAGTCGTGAGAGAAAAGTTCGGGCACAAGTCCGAACGTAACTCACAAGATAGTCTCCGTGCCTACGGGTACGGAGCGACGTCTGCCTTCTACCCGTCGGCAGACATCAGGTTTCAAACGAGAGTTTGATCCTGGCTCAGAATCAACGCTGGCGGCGTGCCTAACACATGCAAGTCGAACGAGAAAGTGGAGCAATCCATGAGTAAAGTGGCGACCGGGTGAGTAACACGTGACTAACCTACCTTCGAGTGGGGGATAACCTCGGGAAACCGGGGCTAATACCGCATAATATCTTCGGGATGAGAAGCCGAAGATCAAAGGAGCAATTCGCTGGAAGAGGGAGTCGCGGCTGATTAGCTAGTTGGCGGGGTAATGGCCCACCAAGGCTTTGATCGGTAGCCGGCCTGAGAGGGCGCACGGCCACACTGGAACTGAAACACGGTCCAGACTCCTACGGGAGGCAGCAGTGGGGAATTTTGCGCAATGGGGGAAACCCTGACGCAGCAACGCCGCGTGGAGGATGAAGTCCCTTGGGACGTAAACTCCTTTCGACCCGGACGATAATGACGGTACGGGTGGAAGAAGCCCCGGCTAACTTCGTGCCAGCAGCCGCGGTAATACGAGGGGGGCAAGCGTTGTTCGGAATTATTGGGCGTAAAGGGCGCGTAGGCGGTGCGGTAAGTCACCTGTGAAATCTCCGGGCTTAACTCGGAGCCTGCAGGCGAAACTGCCGTGCTTGAGTGTGGGAGAGGTGCGTGGAATTCCCGGTGTAGCGGTGAAATGCGTAGATATCGGGAGGAACACCTGTGGCGAAAGCGGCGCACTGGACCACAACTGACGCTGAGGCGCGAAAGCTAGGGGAGCAAACAGGATTAGATACCCTGGTAGTCCTAGCCCTAAACTATGGATGCTTGGTGTAGCGGGTACCCAATCCCGCTGTGCCGCAGCTAACGCGTTAAGCATCCCGCCTGGGGAGTACGGTCGCAAGGCTGAAACTCAAAGGAATTGACGGGGGCCCGCACAAGCGGTGGAGCATGTGGTTCAATTCGACGCAACGCGAAGAACCTTACCTGGGCTCGAAGCGCAGTGGACCGGGGTAGAAATATCCCTTTTCGCAAGAACCGCTGCGGAGGTGCTGCATGGCTGTCGTCAGCTCGTGTCGTGAGATGTTGGGTTAAGTCCCGCAACGAGCGCAACCCTTATCCCTAGTTGCCATCAGGTCAAGCTGGGCACTCTAGTGAAACCGCCCCGGATAACGGGGAGGAAGGTGGGGATGACGTCAAGTCCTCATGGCCTTTATGTCCAGGGCTACACACGTGCTACAATGGTCGGTACAAACCGTCGCAAACCTGCGAAGGGGAGCTAATCGGAAAAAGCCGGCCTCAGTTCGGATTGGAGTCTGCAACTCGACTCCATGAAGCTGGAATCGCTAGTAATCGCGGATCAGCACGCCGCGGTGAATACGTTCCCGGGCCTTGTACACACCGCCCGTCACATCACGAAAGTGGGCCGTACTAGAAGTCGGTGTGCTAACTCGCAAGAGAGGCAGCCGCCCAAGGTACAGCTCATGATTGGGGTGAAGTCGTAACAAGGTAGCCGTAGGAGAACCTGCGGCTGGATCACCTCCTTTCTAAGAGAGAACGTCATGGCACTCACGCTTCGGCGTGGGATGTTGCCATGTACCCCTTCCAGACTTTTCACCTGAGAAGAATGAAAGGGAACTACGTCGGACTACTCTCTTTCCTGTTCTTTTTTCCATGATGGTCCGCTCCGGCTTAGCTGGAGCGCGCGTTCAACCTATGTCCTCGGATGATCAGTCGTTGGTCGTTCGTCGTTGGCCGTTCGCAAACAGCCAAGGACGAGCGGCCAACCGCTGGTCTAAAAGGCTTCGGGAGTACTCAAGGCCGGGCCTGTAGCTCAGGTGGCTAGAGCGCACCCCTGATAAGGGTGAGGTCGGTAGTTCAACTCTACCCAGGCCCACCAGAAAATCAGTGGTCAGTGACTAGTGGTCAGTGGCCAGAATGAACTGGCAACTGAGCACTGGCAACTGCCAACTGTCTTTAGGGGCTGTAGCTCAGCTGGGAGAGCGCCTGGTTTGCAACCAGGAGGCCACCGGTTCGATCCCGGTCAGCTCCACCAGAATCCTGCCTGATGTTGGACGCCAAATGTGGTTTGCTTGGCGTCGAACATTGGGTTGGAGGAACTTGGGAGTTTGCACACTCCTGGGTTAGTAAGACTCATACCTGCATACGCGGGGTAGCTAACGCAAGTTAGCGAGGACGATATTTGACAACTGAATAGATTGGGCAAATTACAAGGCGAAACGTAAATTTTTATGAGTGCCTGAAGAAAACCTGCTGGGGTATGCGGCGCGGATTTCTTCTGTGATTTTTGTGTCGCTGTGATTAAAGTCAAAAGCTTTGACCACGGAGGGCACAGAGGTTCACAGAGGGAATTCCTATGTTGCATGCGATGAGCAGGATCTAGGCCCATAAGATTTTCGCGGCGTGTGGTGGTTTTGCGGAAGGCGGACGGCGAAAGCTGGGACGTCGGAAGTGAAGCTGCCGTGTGTCGAGTAAATTTTATGGTCAAGCTACTAAGGGCGCATGGTGGATGCCTTGGCAGAAGCAGGCGATGAAGGACGTGGCAAGCTGCGATAAGCCTCGGGGAGCCGCAAGCAGGCATTGATCCGGGGATTTCCGAATGGGGAAACCCACGGGGGTAAACCCCCCGTACGGCCCGATGAATCCATAGTCGGGCACGAGCAAACCCAGGGAAGTGAACCATCTCAGTACCTGGAGGAAAATAAAGAAACCTCGATTGCGAAAGTAGTGGCGAGCGAAATCGCAACAGCCTAAACCTGTTCCACCTTCGGGTGAGGCAGGGGTTGTAGGGTCTGCAACAGTAGAGTTACCAATCTGGTCGTTAGTCGAACTCCTCTGGAAAGAGGGGCCATAGAGTGTGATAGCCACGTAGGCGAAAACGGACCAGACTCGAAGCAGATACCTGAGTACCGCGGGGCACGTGAAACCCTGCGGGAAGCTACGGGGACCATCCCGTAAGGCTAAATACTAGCTTCTGACCGATAGTGAACCAGTACCGTGAGGGAAAGGTGAAAAGAACCCCTGCGAGGGGAGTGAAATAGTACCTGAAACCGTGTGCCTACAAACGGTGGGAGGACTATGCGGCGCAAGCCGAAAGTCTGACCGCGTGCCTATTGCATAATGAGCCGGCTAGTTATTCTTGTCAGCAAGGTTAAGCGAAAGCGA
>DATHJP010000001.1:0-7068 GCA_035489695.1 Terriglobales bacterium | reverse complement strand
GAAACTATCAACTCATGTCTGTCTCGCTAACGCTTACCGGCAAAGTTGCACTTATCACCGGCGGGTCACGCGGGATTGGTGCGGCCACGGTGCAGATGTTCGTTGCGGCAGGGGCGAAGGTTCTGTTCAGTTATGAGAAGGCCGCCACCGCTGCCGCGGAGCTCGTCAAAGAACTCGGAGAGGCGAATTGCGCTGCGGCGGCCTGTAATCTTTCTGGCACCGAGACAGCACACCAACTGGTGGACGCCGCGGTCAAACGTTTCGGGCGTCTGGACATCCTCATCGCGAATCACGGCGTTTGGCCACCGCAAGATGCGCCCATTGATCAAATGTCGGAAGCACAGTGGCGGAATACTATCGCTATCAATCTGGATAGCGTGTTCGCTTTGATCAAGCATTCCGTGGCGCAGATGAAAAAGCAGACCAACGCCGGCCCAGCCTCGGGCCACATCGTGCTGATCAGCTCCACCGCCGGACAACGTGGAGAAGCATTTCACGCTGACTACGCGGCCACCAAAGGCGCACTCATCAGTATGGTTAAAGGACTTTCTACTGAGCTCGCGAAAGATGGTATCTACGTCAATTGCGTTGCGCCCGGGTGGGTGGAAACGGACATGTCGGCTGCCGCCCTGAAGGATGTCCGGACTCGCGATACCATCCTCAATACCATCCCATTGGGCAGAGTTGCCAGGCCGGAAGAGATCGCTGGTCCCATCCTCTTTCTGTGCACCGCGCAGGCGGGCTTCATCACCGGGGAAGTCTTCAACGTGAATGGCGGAGCGGTTCTGGTGGGATAGGAAGAGGATCCCCGCAAATTGAAACGCGCCGGAAGCGGTTTCCCATGTAAACTCCATCCGTCAGTCCCGCAGTTGGCCACTAGACTGACCTGGGTCATGCTTCTGGAGGGCGCATGGCAGACACCAGCCCTGACAAGAGTTCGTCCACGACTATTAAACGCGGGCCTGCCGCTTCCACCAAACTTCAGGATGAGACTCTCCCTTCCACGAAAACTGAGTTGTCCGAACATACAAGACAACTACTGAGCCTGCGCTATGACCTTCTCGACAAGCTGGGTAGCGGAGGCATGGGGATCGTATATAAAGCGCGCGATCGGGAAACGGGCGAGGTGCTAGCGCTTAAGATCCTGAAATCGACGCTGATCGATGATGCCACTCTTATGGAGCGATTCCGCAATGAGCTGCGACTGGCGCGCCGCATCACCCATCATAACGTCTGCCGCATTTATGACTTCAATCGGTTGGAGGGCTCGGCTTTCATTTCCATGGAATTCGTAGATGGAAACAGCTTGCGCGAACTTTTGAACCGCCCAGATAGACTCGAAGTACCGCAAGTTTTGCACATCGCACGGCAGATCTGTGCCGGGCTCGGCGAAGCTCATATTCAGGGGATCGTACATCGTGACTTGAAACCAGAAAATGTGATGCTCGATCGTTTTGGCGGCGTCAAGTTAATGGATTTCGGCATCGCCCGGTCTTTGGATACACGCAGCACGGCAACTGGGAGTTTCCTGGGAACTCCTGCCTACATGGCTCCCGAGCAAGCAGAGGGCAAGCCGGTCGACCGCCGATCAGATATTTATGCGTTGGGGTTGGTGCTTTATGAAATGTTTACCGGGCGGGCGGCGTTCAACGGTGACACGCCACTCGCTGTCGCTTTGAAGCAAATCCGCGATACTCCTCCGTCGCCTCGTAATTTACAACCAGGCTTGCCGGTTCAGGCTGAATACGTCATCCTCAAATGCTTGTGTAAAGATCCGGCGAAACGTTTTCAGGGAGTGGAAGAGGTAGAGGCGGCCCTAGCCGCGGGTGCAACAGACTACCAAAGAGAATCGCTTCCGGCGCCAGACGATGGGACCGTGAAGCAAAATTCTTCTCCGCGTTTCGCCACGGACCTGGTGCTTTTTTCCCTCATTCAACTGTTGTACGTGGGTTTCTACCTAGCCGCACTTGCTAAACTAGAGCGCATCGACATCCTTACGGAAAGATTCTCTCCGGGATGGGGATGGCTGATGGTAGTTGGGGTGACGGTCAGTGCCCTCGTCGGGTTAGCGATTCGCCTTTATCTCTTAACCGCGGTGGCCTTCCATTACCCCGGGCTGTGGGGAAATTTTTCGCGTATTTTCATTCTTATCCTGGTGCTCGATGAACTCTGGGCTATGTCTCCGTTTTTGCTAGCCCATCGAATCGGATTTGGCCTGGCCTTTGCCGGAACGGTTCCGCTACTGTTTCTTCCTTTTTCTCAACGCACTCTCATTTCCTTGTATTTCCGCAAAGGACCCGCGGACTGGCGATCCAAAAAAACCATGACCACTCCCTAACCGTACAGGCAGCTACAATCGCTTTTCCCGCGTCTTAATCTTTGAATGACCATGAAGATGTTTCTTTTGGTAATTCTTTTCGCTACGATGACCCGCGGGCAGACAGTTCCAGCGCCCGCGCCACTCCCGCAATCCATCCCTGTAGAGCAAGAGAATGCCAAGAAAGCCAAGAATTTGCTGGACCAGGTAATTCAGGCTTTGGGTGGTCAAGCTTATCTCAGCATCCAGGACGTCAGTCAGGAAGGGCGTACCTACAGCTTCTTTCACGGACAGCCCAACAGCGTGGGACTGGTTTTCTGGCGCTTCTATAGATTTCCCGACAAGGACCGCATCGAGCTCACCAAAAAACGCGATGTAACCTACGTTTACAACGGCGACCAGGGATTCGAAATTACGTTCAAAGGTACGAGCCCGCAGGATCCAAAGGATTTGACGGATTATCTTCGACGGCGCAAATATTCGCTCGACTGGGTACTGCGCAAATGGCTCGCTGAACCGGGAGTGGCATTGTTTTATGAGGGACCGACCGTGGCCGAACAGAAATCCGTGGAGCAGGTCACGATCATGAATGCACGCAACGAAGGAGTAACCCTATTCGTCGATGCCAGTAGCCACCTGCCGGTGAAGAAAAGCTTTTCCTGGCGCGATCCCACGGATAAGCAGCGCAACGTGGAAGAGGAAATCTATGACGGGTATCGGGTGGTGCAGGGAGTGATGACGCCTTTCAGCATCACACGTACCTACAACGGCGACATGTCCAACCAGCGTTTCCTGAATTCTGTCAGTTACAACAAGAGTTTTGAGGATTCGATGTTCAACGTCACGCCCACCAACAATCCCCACCAGCCAGCACCAAAGAAGTGAACCCTCGATTCCTTATCTGGGACGCCGCACGCTAAGTACCTGCGGAATGTGCCTTTGCGCTGAATGCCCGCGGCGGTCGTTGGCAATGCGCCACGCACTGTGGCTAATTAACCACAGTCGTAGTCATTCCGGCGGCTGTAATCTCTTCATCAAAGGGTAGATAGCGGAAACCAGGGTGAAACAAGAACAAACAATTCGAGCGGCAGTGAATTGCGGCGGTCACGGCTTGCATAGTGGAGCTCCCGTCGAATTGCGCATCCTGCCGGCAGCGCCAGGCTCTGGCGTTGTCTTCCGGCGCACCGATCTTGATGATTTCGAGGTGGAAGCAGTCAGCCGGAATGTGGCGCGCGTCAGTTACGCCACCAGTCTCATGAAAAAGGGCGTATTGATTTCCACCACGGAGCATTTACTTTCTGCCTTCATTGGCACCGGAATTGATAACGCGATCGTTGAATTGGACAATTTGGAGTTGCCTATCCTCGATGGCAGTGCCCGGCCATTTGTCGAAGCCATTCGCAAGGTAGGAATCCGCAAGCAACGCCGTCCGCGGACTTACCTCCGCATTCGGCGAGAGTTGGAATTGCGGGAAGGCGATAAGTTCATCGCGGTCTATCCCGCGGATACCTATTCAGTCTCCTACACCATCAATTTTCCCCATCCTTTGATTGGCAAAGAAACTTTCAGGGTGGATCTTTCCGACGGCAACTACTTGACCGAAATCGCGCCGGCACGAACTTTCGGATTTCTTCACGAAGCGGAAGCCATGCGGCAACAAGGACTCATCCGCGGGGCATCCCAGGAGAACGCCATTGTTCTCACTCGTGACGCGCTGATGAACCCACCATTACGTTTTCAAGATGAGTTCGTTCGGCACAAGGTGCTGGACTTAATTGGCGATCTTGCCTTGCTTGGAAAACAGATTCTGGGTAATGTGGTGGCTGATCGGGCCGGACATGCCATGCATACTGCTCTTGTCTCCAGAATCCTGCGTGACCGGACGTTTTGGGAGGAGACCACGATCGACGATGAGGCGCCGTCCGATTCAGTAGAGCAGCCCGCCGAAGCCACCCAAGTTGTTTAAGAGTTGAACTAGTCAGCGGGCTCCGGGGTCGGATCGTTGGAATCCCACGCACACACTTCTAACCTCAGCTTCTCCAGTTCCGCTTTAGTATGAGCAGTCAGCTTGGCCGCGTAGTTCTTCGCGGATTGCTGGCGCTCGGGTGTCAGTTCCGCGACTCGAACCGCTAGCATCGGTGCATCCTGTTCAAGCATTCGCAGCAGCCGTTCGGCACGATTAATCCTCACATGAATTGAAAGCATTTCTGTCCCCGCGTGTTGGAGTTGTTCCCAGAGTGCTTGGCAGCCTGGATTCCCGCAAGTTTCAATCTGGGTACTGGGACGAAAGAAGTCTGAGGAAAGACCGCTAGACGTCAAAAAACGGCTTTGCTCGAGGGGTTTGAGCGCCTGGCGCGAGGTGGGCCTATATTTTTATGTGTTGCGCCAGCCAGTGCTCCAGGTTTTCTTGAGAGCCCTGGGACATTTCCACGAAACGCAGGCCGGCACGTCCGGAGCCATCGACCCAGGCCAGGTCTACTTTAGACTCGGTTGCGAGGCTGGCGCCGGGTAAGGTAAAGACTACCTTCGAGATGCCGCTTTCCGGAAGCTTGCCCAAGACTTGAATAGCCATGCCACCTTCGCTGATATTGGTGGTGGTCGCCTTCAATTCCTGCCCTTGAGCGAAAATGATTAGGATCGGCGATTCTACTGGATGACGAAAATAGCGCCGCCGCTCGCGCGTCATGAAGCTCAAGGCGGCGCCGAAGCAACGCATGGCATTGGTCGGTGAGATAGGTTTCTGCAGAACGAAGTTAGCGCCCAGCTCAAATGCCCTGCGGGTAGTGGTGCTTCCGTTCAGAATGGCGAACGTGACCGAGTTCTTGTTGCTTGGGCCCTTGCGCAAGCCCTCAAGCACGCTAAGCCCGCCTTGCAAATCGTCGCAGTCCACAATTACCGCGTCGAACTTCTCGGAAGAAAGGATTTCGTTCCCGGAATGCGCTCCCCGGCAGACCTCGACGTCGACGGACAATTTCGTCAGCGTCGGACGCACTACGTCTATGACTTGCGGGTCGCGGCTTACTAATAGGGAATCCAAACCCATGGCCAGTCGATGGTAGTCCCGGGGTCCGACCCGTGAAAGTGACCATGGTAATTCGCGGTGATGTAGCCAAAGCGTCTGGTAGATTTATCTTTTCTGGAAACTAGAAACCGGAAACGAGAAACTCGCAAGAATGCACAAGCTGGTTTATCTCTCGTTGGGCTCGAATATGGGTGATCCCAGAACCAACCTGAACACCGCGATCACCGGTCTGCGCGACTTGGGAGAGGTAGCAGCAGTTTCCTCTTTTTATGAAACCGAGCCTGTTGAACTCACGGCTCAGCCCTGGTTCCTAAATTGTGCGGTGAAGCTGGACACGGAAAAGATGCCAAAACAATTGATGTCCGGCATTCTGGATTTAGAAAAAGAGATGGGACGCCGCCGTCAGCAGAAGAAGGGTCCCCGCATCATTGATATCGACATACTGTTGTTCGGCAGCTCGATCATCGAAACGAAAGGGTTGACCATACCCCATCCAGCCATGCATCAGCGTCGTTTCGTACTCGAACCGTTGGCGGAGATTGCGCCTGAGGTGCGTCATCCAGTTTTTAAACGTACTGTGCGTGAATTGCGTGATGCATTGCCGCCGGGACAAGCGGTGCGGCGGATTCCAGCCACGTAGTTACACCAGGAAGGCCAGTGCTGAAGGGCTGGGTGATCAGAGTGATTCCTACTCAGTTCTGAGTTCTTAGTTCTCGGTTCTCAGAGGTGCCTAAGGTATGACGATCCGGCTGCCGGCTGCTTCTGGAGTAGCAAGCGTGGCGATTGCGGATTGCTTCTCTGGAAATTGAGCGAAGAGAAAATCCACGAAGGCACGCGATTTAGGACGACCTGAGGTGCGACCGTGAGCCATTCTTAGCAGAAAAACCAGCGCTTGCAGTACCTCGGACTCCTTAAGCCGCGAATATCCCATGTGCTTCTGTTCCGCTTCGCGATATTCCTTCACCATGTTTTGAATTTCCGCAGCCACTGCTTGCTGGCCAGCAGTCGGAATTGGAGTTTCATAATGAAGGCCCGAGTTCACCAGCGTTTCTTGCGTCTTGGTCAGTGAACTGAGTGCGGCGATGAGGTCGTGATCGCAGAGTGTACGATCGGTGCGCGCGCTCTTGGCCAGCGCGTAACTTAATCCCATGATGAGATGCTCATGCTGATAGACGAACTGATCGCCAATTTCCACCTGAAAAAATAAAGCTTCCTGGTCAAGATCCTGCAGTGGACGCGGCTTTTCGTGTTCTCGAGCCTGTAACAAGTAGACACAATCGGAAGGACAGTCGAGCACTACCTCGCGCTGCTCGCCGCAACATTGGGGACAGATGCGGCCATGCACGGCCGGGCAGAAACGTTTTTCTTTTCGTTTTTCACAGAGAGCGCAACTCACGAATCCTATCTCCAGAATCATTATCCCACGCGCAGCAGCATGTCTCTGACCCCGTAAACCTGCCGCCCGAATGGCACAGGGTCACGAAAAAGCCTGTTTTCATGGGCTTTTTGAAGCCCAAGATGCAAAAAACCGCGTAAAATATGGGTCAAACGCTATTTTTCCACAGGAACTCTAGTATAAGATAGCCGTCTCGCAGGAAAATCAGAGTTGCAATCAGAGGAGGATTCATGGCTTCAGGCATGACTAAGACCCAACTCGTCCGCCATCTGGCCGAGAAACTGGATACCAATAATAAGTCGGTTGTGGCTTTTCTTGAGAACCTGACTGACA